>PWLN01000420.1 GCA_003559375.1 Balneolaceae bacterium
AACGCATTTTACCATCCGCCGTTTTTTCGGGACTCAACGCGAGTATATCGGCGATGTGCTGTTCTCTTTGCCCCAGCCATTCCGCGTAATCATCTAGAAAGTACCAACCATGATATCCACCGGGCCCCAATTCTTTGCGGATCAGAAAGCGGCTTAGAACGACGCCCATCAGTTCGCTGGCATGCCTGCCGCGTTTGGCGGCCCTTAAAACTATGTCTCCGGAAATATCCATTGCGTCGTCGATGAATTTATCCGCCAACCGGCTATAATCCTGGTCCGATAACTCCAGATTCAAATCTTTGGTTCGCCGGAGTATCATAGATCGGAGCAGCCCCAGAGGCGCGGTGGATGAAACAAGCAGGTTGCGCCCTTGAGTGGCGAACTGTTTATACCGGATGATTCGGACGTTTTGATTCAGCAGCTGCCGCTTGTCCAGCAGTTCGTCGTAATTGACCACCCAACTGCCCAAGTTATGAGTTTCCTTGAAAATCGCGGCGGTTTCATTATTGCCGAAATCCAACTGTCTTGCCGGCAGCAACCGCTTTTCCACCGTTTCGTCCCAATCGCCTTTGATAAAGGTTGTAATGGCGGTGATATACGACCATCCGATTTCATCCTGAACAGGGCAGCATAAATAAACTATGGCTTTCATGTCGTCGGTGGGGGACGGGCGGCGCCTTGACCAGCGGGTTGGTATAAATCCATCGGTTTCCACCGGCTTCGCGTCTTCCGGATACCATTCGATGCTTGCATGGCGGGCGATCACGTCTTCCAGAAAAACGATATCTGCCGGAGGCCCGTCCCTGGGATCCGGAGCTGGTGCTTGATTCGCCATAATGCCGATGCGAAGCCGCGCCATGAAATCCCTGTTCACTTCGCTGGCAATGAATGAATCCGGATCGCCATCCGAAGCTCCCACGATTTCGGTGTAAAGATTCCTCAGCTTGTTCCCGTCCCTGTGCCGAAGAATGATTTCACACCTCATGGCGGATTCGTCTTCGTGCAAATCGTTTATTTTTCCGACAATCGCCTGGGGAAGCCGAGCCGAATCCGAATTGTAAAGCACCAAAGACAGGTTCGATTTTTCATGTGGGTACAGGGATAAAAACCGCTTGACCATATCCAATATAAGATTGGCGCTTTCTGTTGGATTCTCGTTCGTGTCGTCCGAAACGTTTCTGGAAATTACCGGCGATTCATGAAGACTGTAATCAAGGTAATGATCCGAAAGAGAAAGAATTTTAGCATGATTCCCGTCCCAACCCAGAATGACTTCGGGATAGTAAGGATGGGCCAACTCGTCTCTAAGCTCTTTAAAAAACAAACGCGGGTCGCCGAAAGAAACTTCGCCCGAACCCAGAAGTACGGACAGCAGATTGGAAATCCGCCGGGATTTTACGGCCATGGCGCGGAGCCGCAACGGATTCCATGGCGCGACAATAGACGACGTTTTTCCGCCTTCTATTTCCACGGTCCCGAGTCGGAGAAGCGGACGCAAAAGAAGGGCACGGTTGCTGTCACCTTTGGCTTTTTCGCAGATCGTATGCAAAAGTATCGCATAATCTTCCGCCTGCTTTAAAATGACATTGCTCGCAACCCCTGTTTTGGCAAACTCCTTAATGGATAACGAATAGTTTTCCTCGAAAGACTCGAACAGCCTCTCGAGCTTTTTCGCTGTCAGTTCTGTTATCAGCGACCGATTCAAAGCTTTCTTCAAATTGGCCCGCCATTGAACGGAAATATCGTTCTCCTTTTTATAAGCGCCCACAAAGGATCCTCGATTTCTACCGAAAGTGGGCATTAGCGTTTTTGCATTCTCAAGGTCGATGGATTGGAACCGTCCTTTACCGCTAACGGGTTCCCGATTGGACAGGCATCCCACAAAAGGATGCTCGCAAAGCCGTGACCAGTCGTCGGGCAATTCGCTCGTGACGGCATTGGGATTGAAGACCCAAATCAGTTGCTTGGACGACGTTTCGATTTCCCCTTGGGATGTTTCGACTTCCAATTCCAGGAAGAATTTCAGTTTCAATGCAGACTTGGCAACCGACCGGTTGACATAGCTCTGGTTCGCGCCGCGCCATTCTCTATCAAGATCGTCAAAGTCGAACAAGTGTCCTACATCCCACTTGATTTTTTCCTTCCAAATAGAAGGCAAGCCACGATATCGACAACAAAAGAAACGACCTGCCTCGTTGTTCAGTCCTTTAAAATTTTTCTTTGTTTTCCGGTCGCAACGAATAGTCAGCTTTTGCCGGCGATGCCAAAGGTTTCGGTCGAACAATGCTTCCAAACACAATGCAATCCCGACGATAAAGTCATCCGATTCCACGGGAGTTCCATAAATAAACCGGTCCCACTTCGTTTTTAAACCCACGGCTTCATCAAGTTCAAGCCGATGATTCTGATAGAATTCTTCGTCTTCTTCGTTAGATTCCGTAGTTTTCCGCTTCTCGAGAAGATCCAGATAATCCAGCTCGTCTTTTGTCAATCTTTCGTCGGCTCCGATTTCGTCAAAAAGCCGTTTGGTCTCTTTGCCCAAATTGAAATTTTCTCTTTTCAGGCCATCGAAAACAGGCTTTACAATTTCCCATTCAATATCCGAGAGAGCTATAGCATGCTCGTTCCATCCGCCGGGAGCCTTGATAAATACCTCTACGTACGGATGGATATCATCGGGGATAAAATCCCGTACTTTTTCAAATGATTTCCGAAGTACTTCCTCGGTTAGCGGCGTTTGAGCGGGGGTCAGTTTGAGAAGGTAACAGGCGCGCTTTTTGATAGCGGTGCTATACAGGTTTTTCCATCGAGATTTATGTCCCGCGTATCTCTCGGCTAATCCACCAAAATAAGCGGAGTCCTTTGGGATCTGCAGCGCAGGCAGGGCGACGCCCAATGCTGCTAAAATCGGATGGCCGTTTTCGATTGCCGCCCCGGTTTTCAGTATGTATTCGCCAAATCTTTCCAGGGTGTAATTCCGAGCTTCGAGCAAGCCGGCCAAAGCTTTCTCCCACCATGTTTTGTGCGCGTCTGCCAAGGGCAAACCTTTGGAAGCGACCCCGACCCATAAATCGATTCTCTCGTATAACTGGGGCCTCCCGATAGGTTCTATTTCCTTTAGAGACTGCTCCTCGTCATCGCCGGTATTGGCAACCAACAGTGCGGGCTTGGCGCAGTCGGCATTCCGAAACCAAGTCGTTCTTTCATCTGTCAAATGCGCTTCCGAGAGCCCGTGATTTCCCACGAAATGTATAGGAAACTTGATTTCCACAAGGTTCGACAGTTCATTGTCCGCAATGATCGCCTTTGCCACCGACGCGGTTTGATCTGCCGTAAGGCAGTCCACGAGAAACCGCGCAGTACCTTCGTCGTCTTGTTGCCAAAGTTTCTCTTTTAGGTATGCGGCGGCTACGGTGCCCACCAGTTGCTCGTTTTTCATGATTTCCACTTTATTTCCCGGTCCGATGGGGATTGATGATATATGCGCAGCCATCCGAGAGACGGCGCAATAATCCGAGACTCGCCAGTCTTTGCTCCAAACGGCGAGAGTTCGCCTGAAACGCTTTCTTATCGAAATCTTCGCGTGGAAGTATCCGCTCCGCTTCACGTTCTCCGAGTATCAAGCCGTAACGATCCGAAAGCCGTGTTAGAAAATGATTCAATGCCATTCTGCCGGGAACATTGCACAGCAAAAGCGTTTTTAAGAAATTATCCGTCGGAGCGTATCTCAACTTATTGGTGCCCCGCTTGGAAACGAGTCCGATTTCACGGCCGTAATTGCGGTGTATATTGGCGTTATGCCGCCTGTGCCTTTTCAACGCGGCTGCTCGCAGATCCTCCATCAGCGAATCCGGATCGTTAGGGCCGTTGTAATCGCCTTCGTTTCGAGGCCAAAGTACTTTTTCTTCCAAAACTTGAAGGCATTTCATAAATGCATCATGTTCCGAGGCCGCGTTTATCCATTCGTCGGCTTTTTTTATGCCGGCTAAATAGTATTCGACCGCCTGTTCCGGCAAAGAATTGTTACCCTGGTAGTGCTCGCAAGACAGTTCCCTTACAATAGTTTTTTTCGGCGCGACGATTTCGCAAACCACTGTCGCGGGAGTTTCTCTTTCCAGCAGTTGCCGCGATACGTCCAATTGATATTTGACCATATGAAATCCGGCCAGATTGACGAGGTGCGGTATCATGTCATGAGGGTTAATGTTCAATCGAAGAATCGACAACCAGTCTTTTGCAAGTGTATCGAAAGCTTCGTGATGCTTATAGGGAAGAAACGCCTTGGCTCTTTCGGACCGCATAGCATCCGGGCTGTCCGGTTGCAGACATCTGACGATATTATTCCATTTCCCGGACTGCATCATAATATCGCCTATCGCACCTGATAATTCATCCGAGTGTCGGCTTCGGCATAGCATCAGGTAGAGGACTTCTCCTGTTCTGCCGAAAAATCTCCTGTCATTGGTATTTGTGTTCTGGTGCAAATCTTCAAATAGGCAATCTTCTCCATATGGAAAAACAAATTTCGACGTCCATCGTTTATTACTGTTCATTTCGAGACTCGTGGACCGGATGATCGATACAATTTGGTAAAAATCCTCGAACCTACCGAAATGTTTTTTCAAATAACGGAAATCCGGATTGTTTATGCCCTGAGCCGTCTCCATCTCCCGAAACCAGGCCTCCCAACGCTCGGAGTCATTTGCAAGAACAAGCCGAATATTTTCGAGCTTGGGATTATTGAACAGGATGTTTCTCAGATGCAATCGTTTGCAAGGCTTGTAACACAATGTATTGTAACCCTTGGCTTCGGAAAACGCCCGGCCTTGTGAATATTCGAACATGAAAACATTCAGGAACTCGAGATAGATTAACCACGGCGATTGCTCGTCATGGAGTCTGTGCCCCCATATGGCTTCGTCGATCCACATGGAGGGGTCCGGGTTCTGCGGGGGAGAAAGCCGTTCGGATAATGGATTCAAAGCATGACCTCCACAAAATTTTCTTCCGCAACCCCTTGGTCGGAAAGGCTGAGAATATTGAGTTCGGAAATGGGTGTTGGGGGTTCCCGCATGGCCTCCCGACGCCTTTTTTGCGCTGCGAGCAAGCGTGTTTTGAATGCCAGAATATCTTCATAACATTCCCTGGAAAAACATGCGGGCAACACTCCTTCGTCGGCCACGCGCGAAAGAAATTCGTATCGGATGAGATTCAAATCAAAATCCTCGAATATATCTGGAGTAAGATACACTGATAAAATGACGCGCTTTAATAAGACATCATGTTTTAATTGGACTTTTTCGCCCTTGCTGGGATAAACGGATATTTTGTCGATCAAGATTCTGCAAATCCTTGCTTGAGAGTAGTTCCCGCTTGTTGCAAGAAAGATTTCCCTGTCGTTGTTGATCAGCGTTCCGGTGAAAATTCGATTTATTCCCCTGACAAGACGAGATATAATTTGCCGGGATACGGAACCGCTGGATTTCAAAACATCGACAAACGAATCGAGATATTCCCCGGCATATTTGAAAACCGTTAATTTCCATAAGCCGAATTCTGCCTCGGATGCTTTCGGGATTTTGAAAAACAGGCCTCTTCTTTGGCTGATAAGCAAGTCCATGAAATCTTTTGTGGCTGTTTCGTTTTCCTCTGTTCCTTCGATATACCCGCGCCTGGCAGCATGGAATTTTTCATCGGCCCCGTAAAAAGTATCTTCCGTCATGAATTCCTTGAAAGGGGTACTGAAAAGCTCGTTCTCTTCTCCGAAAATCAGTATGTTGTCGATGCGATTAGTGGTTTCGTATCCGATCTGGAATTGATCGAAATAATCGAATACCGTTATTGAGTTCCGGCGCATTTCAGTTAAGTTGCCGCCAAAGAGGTTATTGTAGATGCTGGCCTTGGAAACGGTTCCCGCTGAAATGATACCAGGAACGTCACCGGGAACCATCAGACGGTCTTTGACATCCGGGTGACCTAAAATGGCGTTTGTAAGCATCAAGAGAATTTGCCGGAGGGGAACATGCAATCCGTTATAATCACAAAGTTCGAACAACGAGGTCATTCTCGAATGTATAAGGGGGGTTTGGAGCAGTTCGAAATTGCGGCGAATCGGACAATTGGGGCCAAATGCTTCATTTTCTCCCGCGTTTGTTTCAAGACAGCCCCTCCATCCGTCATGATTTAAAAAGCTTTCGACGGCGAGTTGAAATAGTTCGGACGAATTACCTCTGCTCAAATTGAAAAAACGGAGCCTTATTCCCTCTTTTTCCTGCTTGTCATCAACGAGTAAATCTTCAAAAGCATTAAGCGCCTTTTGTATTAAATCGATGTCTTCAAAGCGTTTTTTGAAACGTTCAAAAGTTTCAATAAGCTGACCGTCATTTCCTGCAACTAAAAAAACATCATCGGAACTGGAATCAAACAGCGCTTTACAAAAACGAAAAAGCAACTTCTCTTTTTCCGGCGCCCATTCATATCCATCTTGGGGTGCCCAAGCGCTTAGATCGCGGATGAAGTGAATTGTTACAACTCTTCGAAGTTCACGCTCTTTTGGAGGGGGCCATGTTTCCCTGTCTTTTGGATACAATACCTTTAAGTTTAAATAAGGATCATCGGATGCCCAACCTTTTAAATCGTCTTTTTTTAATGCACCCCATACCTTTCGACATAAATGGGTTTTTCCATCCCCAGCGGTTCCCGTAAGAATAATTGAAACTGGATCAGGGGATATGATACTGTCGATGACTTTCTTTTGGTGAGGGTGTTTAAATTCGATGGGTTTTATTTTATAACGACGAGCGGTTCTTTGAATCGTTTCGTCGTACATGTTGTCGTTACGGGGTATCGGGCCGTATTTCCTGAGAAATCTTATCCAGTCTTCTATCTGCATCATATTCTGCACTCACATTGTCGAGAGGTTCTAAGAAGGTATTATCTTATTTTCCATTCTTTCCTAATTTGTCTTTTATCTCCTTTTTGCGATTCTCCGATTCAATAATCCTTTTCAAAAGTTCTCTTATACATTAAAGTTGGCAAATCAAACATGCCCGATATCTATATTCCTCCTCATCAATACCAGCCAAAACTTCAACCAGTTTTTTATTGCCTCTCTTTTTCCGAAATCGTTCTTCCCTAAGCTTGTGCTGTTTCTTAATCTTTTTTATATTTTCTTTCTTTCGAAGCTCTCTTAGGGGCAAACCCTCGATCCACGTATATGTTTTTCCCATTTCATTGCTTAGTTTTTCAAATTCCTGTGCTTTTCTAAAATCTTCGGGATATGTTTCAAGGAGTCTGACCCATTCGATTTTTTGTTGAAAAAAACAAAAATAGCAACCAGAATGCGTTCTTCCCCACTTCATGTAGGGTGGCAATCCAATCCCGCTGTCTTGAAGAATTTTCATGACGCCATTGTAATCTACTCCATCATCCTTGAACGGATAGACTGTTTCGATATTTTCTTTCGTGCTGATGTAACCGACGCGGTCCTCGTCGGCCCTGATTCCGACATAGCTGATTATCGGATCGTCGCCGACATGATTTTCAAAAGGTTTCAACTTCAGCATCTTTGTACACCAGCGCATTCTCGGTCCCGGCAGATAACCACCGAAAACTTTAAGCCAATGATCGAAGCCTGCCCTGTCGTTCAAACGAATTATTTTTTTCCCGAGAAAGGCCTCCACCTGATCGAGGTATTCATATGTTTCGCGAAGTTCCTCGCCGGTATCGCAGAAGACATATTCCATTTCCAGAATTTTATCTCTCATGTGAAGGGCCAGAGCGGTGCTGTCTTTTCCACCGGACAGATTCAAAATGTGCCTTTTCTTATGGATCATGGTTTCCCCTCGGTTTCGGGGTTTATCTTTAAATTTTCCCAAATGGCCAGATAGGCGGCTGCCAAACCGATATGCTTATGTTTCGATATCATAGCAGAAACACTTTGTTTAAGCTTCTTAATTTCATCTTCGTCTTCCTGGGCTATAAATATAACATTGTTCAGTTCGTCGCCATCGGATTGGGTTAACGACAAACGCATTCCCGCTCCATTTTTAGAATTCCCGGTTTTTGAGAAAATAATGCTTTCGACACGAGAAAACCTCAAAACGAGTTGCAAGAGTTGTTGTTCGAACCGGTCCTCGTCGTTGTCATTCCATTTTTCAGGAGGTTTCGAGACCAAATAACTTCCAACGGATTCTATCCATTCCACTTCGGGAAGGTTTTCGTCCATAAGCCGCAGGCAAAAGGCCTTCAATTTCGGTTCGCTAATGGCAATGGCGAGATGTTCCGCGCGGGCCGCAACAGATTTTCTCATTTTTGAAAACGAATGTGCATAATCAAATGCATTTAGAAGTTGTCTTTTTAGTCTCTCCCTGAGTTCGGGATAGGCCATTTTCAGTTCAATAAGTGCATCTTTTAGGCATCGGACAAAATCACGATCCGTTTCGTTTTTAATATCGCTTTGTTCGTTGATTGGATCGAAATCGCAAGCCAGAGGCAAGTCCTCGAAAAGCAATTTGACAGGCTCCCGTGCGGCGAGAATCGCATTTCGGACCGATATAGCTATATTGGAAAGTCTTTTCGTATTTTGAACATATTGGGGGAGGTCCGATGCGAAAACGCACAAAGGTTGAACGATATCCAGTATTTCCGGCTTAGCATCGACTTTATCAAGCTCGAGGGCGCCTAAAATTTTATAGAAAAATTCGATTCGGATTCCATCGATTTTACAATATTGAATCTCGAAATTTTCGGGGCATTTGATTAATCTCTGGAATTCTTCTCCAAATACTGTTTTTAAGAACGAACCTTCTTCATAAAAGGCGATTTCATGTTCGTGCATGAGTTTGAAAGCGGCCAGAAAAATCGGAATCAATCCTTCCCTTACGCCAAAAGGAGGGCTTGAGAGTTCTTTGTAAATTTTTGACAGGGGAATACGGCTGTCCGGTTTGCTTTTCACAATTTTTTCTATCTGCTTGAAAACGGGCAATATGCCGCACCTATCGCTATCCTTTTTCGGCAAACCGATTTTCCATGTGTTACCGTATTGCTGGTGAAGCATGGACTGTTTAAGAACCGAAAGATAAACCGACATTTCCGGCGGTTTCTTTTTCGAATCCATACCAAGCAAAGGCTTGTCCGATTGTCTGAGCATTTTTTCGATAATTCGCATGCGCGCCGCAGCCGCAGCCGAACTTGGAATTCGCCGGTTGACAAGTTCGTTTTTTAATCGGGGGCCTTTGCAATATACTTCGTCGCAAATATTCGACAGTTCGGACAAGAGGTCGCGTCCGTTTGCAACCGAAATGCGTTTACCCTTACGAAACAATTCCAAATCCAGTGCGCCCGTAAATTGACGCAGGCCAATAAACGAGTTTATTCTCCTTAGAAGCGCGGATCTGGAATATTCTTTTCTGCGGGAAACTTCTTCGGCGGCAAATCGGTCGGTATTTAATTCAGGCGTATTCTTCGCAATCCATTCCCATCTTTGCGCCTCTTGAACCAAACCTTCCAATGCATGCAATGGAGGAGGGACGGCCATCAACACCTCCGGTTTGCTTTTAAGTTTTGGATGGTCGGCCAATTCAAGGGCGGTTTTTCGTTCGGACATAGTTTCGCATAATGGGACGATTATCATGCCGTCTGCTGTATCATCCATATTTTTTATCGTCGAAACCAAATTGGACACGGAGCAATACTGAATCGAAAAATATCGCAAATTTCCGGTTTGAATATAGTGACGCCTTGCAACTACCGGGGTGGAATCGATATGATTTTTTACGATACCCGCAACGTTTTTCAGTTGGCCGATCGCTTTGGAAGCGTTTCCATATGCCTGATCGAGATCGACGCTGGTGTGGGGCCAGAGGCAGAAACCGCCGGCGGCTCCTCTGAAATACAGGACATGCCTGTTTTCCCTTAGATTTTTCATGACGCTGTCTATTTCACCCGGCCCCAAATCGGGACCGGCAAGCGACAATTGGACCGAATCCTCGGTTGCGACCAAATCGTACTGGTTGACGAGATTTAGGATGCCCACGGTTTTTAATATTTTCAGCTCCAATTCGCTGTTTGCGGAAAAGCTCTCGATCATGGAATCAATATGATTCCAGTGGCTTCGATACGTCTGGACGACTAGCCGATATCCGAAATTTGCGTGCACATAATCGTACAAATCGCAAAGCCGGTAATTCAATCCGTTTTCCAAGTTTTTCTCGGCAAAATGCTGCAAGCCGTATGGTTCGTTGGAAAGCAGGAAACTGAACAGGGACCTCTCGTTTTGGCCGAAACGGTTGAATACGCGAATCAGCACTGGTAAAACCGTGGGATGAATCGGATATAGCTTGGCGGCATTTTCCATCAACAACTGTTTTGCAGGGGCCGCTCCATACCATCCGATATCGATCGCAGCCGCCATTTTGGCTTTAGCGGCCGCCAAAAAGCTGTTTTGAAACCTGTCGGTTCGGACTCGCAACGCGGAAGCAATGAGCGTCGACATTTGTTCCAAAGGCTGGTTGAAAACCAACTCCTCGAAACGGGACGCCACCTTTTCCCATTCCCGTTGGGCGGATTGTGCCAGCTGATCGGCGTATGCGTTGAAACCTTGATGGAGCAAGCCGATGATAAAAAACGGTTTTCTCCCGCTTCGAGAGGCGGCCTCCGCGAGCCGCTGCAACAGATATACATCCTGTTTCTCGGGATAAAGCGCGGAAAATTCCAGAAATTTGCCCAATTCGTCTATAACCACTATCAGGCCGTTTCCCTGGCCGGATCGAATAGCGTAGTGGTTTGCCTCCATTACGAGTTCGACAATTTGATCGTCCCGCGCGTTTTCGTTTGATTGCAGTGCATTTTCCAGCTTTTTCATCAGCGTGTTTGTTTTGCCGTTCGAACCGCTGGAAAAAAGACAGGTCCGAATTCCTTCCACGATAGCCGGTCCCAGTGGCGCGCGGGAACCGGTTACTAGGACGGGAACAAATCGGGGAGGGTTGTCTGTAAAAGGAGCATAGTCGATGCGTTTTCCCAAATCAGTCGAGTAATCTTCGACGCGACCAGATAACCAGTGCGCCAGAAACAGGGCGAAGCTGGATTTGCCTGTTCCGTAATCTCCGGTAATCCGCCAGGCCCGGTGGCCGGATGCGGTTTCGAGGCCCTTCGATATGCGGCGAAGGCAATTTACGGAATAATCGCTTAGGATATAATCTTTCAATATGTCGGGATCGTTGAAATCCCTTTCCAGATGGATGGACCTGAGGAATCTGCCGCTGATTTGAAAAAGATCGGATATTTTGGTTTCGGATGTCATGGATATCTCCGGCTATATATGGATTGGAGCAATCCGATCAGTTTTGCGTCGGAATTTTTTCTGATTTGCTGGATACTTGCCGATTCCATGTAAGTCAAACTGCCGTCGGTTCTGTCTTCCAGTGTCTCCAGGCGTTCTCGAAGATCGTTCTCCGGCAGCTTGAAAACCTGGCCGGGGCTTCCATGACCTACGGAAATTTCACGGAATGAAATCGTCGATTCGTTTTGATGTCTTCGATAAAGAAAATCGAAAAGGCAATAGACAAAAAGCTCGGACGAAATTTCATGTTTTTCTTCACGTCTAAACGCATAAATCGGTTCGCGTTTTCCGCTATCCGGACCGGCGTTGCGCTCTCCTGTTTTCCGGATCAACTCCAGTTCCACGAGGGGACTGTCGAGGTTGTCCTCCTTTGCCTCTCCTTTTGGACCGCGCGTGGGTGCATAGGTTCGTATAAATACGTCGAGATGGTCCCGGAGCGTCGTGGAAGACAGCTTTATATCCATGTTTTCGGCTTCTTTTTCCAAAGAATTCAGCACTACCGATCTGGCAATCTCGGGTTCGTGCCATCGGTTTAGCAGATAATCCCAGGCAAGGAGGGGAGGATCGTTGGCGTTAGCAAGCTTCCAGTGGAGGAGCCACAAAGTCTGAATATCTTCTATAAAGGGATCGAGACCGCGCTCGCCGAACAATGCGTCGCCGAATTCCGTTATAACATACCCTCCATTTCCATTCATTTTGATAATACCGGCGGCAACAGCCCAAAAACGGA
>PWLN01000291.1 GCA_003559375.1 Balneolaceae bacterium
ATAGCGGCCTATCCTGAAATCAGCTATCCGGATCGCTGAAGTTGAACGTCGTCGGCACTTGGCCGCCGCTCAACCAGGTCCAGTCAATCGCCCGGTAGGCGAAGCCGATCTTGTCGAGGTGCGGCGGAATGTCGTCCGGCTGGTTCAGCGGCATGTGCGGGCTCGCATAGACGACCCGGCACTCGGAGAGCTTGATCGTGAAGTACTTCTCGCTGCCGCCGTCGCTGGGGTTGTCCCGCCAGAACTCGAACTCGACGCTGGCGATCTTCTTCTTCTTGACGAGGCACTCGTAGAGCTTCGGCGAGGCCTTGTCGATCTCCTTGATTACGGCGACGGCTTTGTGCTCGGGCTCGCCCGAACCGGCGGCGTCACGCATATCGAACGGATAGCGCATTTCGTGCTCGAAGCCACGCACGTCGCACCAATCCTCGTGGTTCGAATCCTTCGAAGACCCGGGGATATCGGCGACCTTCATGAAGACCTTCATATTCGACATGGCGCATTCTCCTTCATGGAACTGCGTTCAGACAGATCTTTCGAACCACACGGGACGAAAGGGCGGATCTAGTTGCTAGTTGTTAGTTGTTAGTTGTTAGTTGTTAGTTGTTAGTTGTTAGTTGTTAGTTGTTAGTTGTTGGTTGCTAGTGGTTAGTGAGCAGTTTGTGAGATCGGTGAATGGTGAGGACCCTGCGAAATGAGTCGCACCACCAGCCACTAGTCACCAGCCACCAGCAACTCTCCCTAGTCCTTATCCAACTTGCCGACCAGCGACAGCGTGAAGCTTGCACCCATGTACTTGAAGTGGGGGCGCACCTGCATCTTGACTTTGTAGAAGCCGGGCTCGCCGGCGACGTCTTCCACGTCGATCTTTGCCTTGCGCAGTGGGCAGCGGCTGCGGATCGCCGGGGAGGGGTTGTCGGTATCGGCGACGTATTGGCCGATCCAGTTGTTGAGCTCGCGCTCCAGGTCGCTCCGTTCCTTCCAGGAGCCGATTTGTTCGCGCTGCAGCACTTTGATGTAGTGCGCGAGGCGGTTCACGATGAACATATAGGGAAGCATCGTTCCCAAGCGATAGTTCATTTCCGCATCTTTTCCTTCGGGGCTCTGGCCGAAGGATTTGGGCTTTTGGGCCGAGTTGGCCGAGAAGAAGCAAGCGTTGTCGCTGCCCTTGCGGAAGGCGAGCGGAATGAAGCCCTCCTCGGCGAGCTCGAATTCGCGCCGGTCGCTGACCAGCGTTTCGGTGGGAATCTTCGTCTGCACCTCCCCCATCGACTCGTAGTTGTGCAGCGGCAGATCCTCGACCGCACCGCCCGATTGCGGGCCGATGATGTTCGGGCACCAGCGGTACTTTGCGAAGCTGTCGCTCAAGCGTGTCGCGAACGCATAGGCGGTGTTGCCCCAGCAGTAGGCCTTGTGGTTGCCGTCGATCCGTTCCTTGTATTCGAACGCCTTGACCGGGTTCGCCTCCGGATCATACGGCAGGCGCAGCAAGAAGCGCGGCAGCGTCAGGCCGACCGAGCGGGCGTCTTCCGACTCGCGGGAGGACTGCCACTTCGTGTACTGCGGCCCCGAGAGGATGCTCTTCAGGTCCTTCAGGTTCGGCAGCCCCTGGTAGTCGTCGAGGCCGAAGAAGTTCGGATCGGTTGCGGCGATGAAGGGGGCGTGCGACATCGTCGCCACGCTGGCCACCTTCTGCAGCAGATTGACGTCCGGCGCCGAGGGGGAGAAGTAGTAGTTGCCGATCATCGCCCCGTAGGGCTCGCCGCCGAATTGGCCATACTCGGCGGTGTAGACGTGTTTGTAGAGGCCCGACTGGACGATCTCCGGCGAGTCCTCGAAGTCGGCGGCGAGGTCATCCTTCGAGACGTTGAGGATCTCGATCTTGTTGTTCTCGCGGAAGTTCGTCCGGTCGATTACCAGCTTCAGGCCGCGCCAGGCCGACTCCATCTTCTGAAAGGTCTCGTTGTGCAGCACCTCGTCGATCTGCCGCGAGAGCTTCTCGTCGATGTCGGCGATCATCGCGTCGACGGCGCGCTTGTCCGTCTTCGTCTCCCCCTCGGGCTCGGCGACGAGTCCCTTGATGAACTCCTCGAGCCCCTTGCGGGTCACGTCGTAGCCTTCGTCCTCCTTGGCGACCTTCGCCTGGCTCATGATCTCTTCGAGCAGCGACCCGTCGCCGGCGCCGGCTTGTGCTTCTTCCGTCATCGCCTTGTTCCTTTTTCCAGTGATTGATCCCGAAGTTCGAATGTGTCCGTTCAACTCGTCAGCATCGCGAACGGCCGTCAGCGATTACTCCGACGCGGCTTCGTCGCCGGCGCCGATGTCCTCGAGCAGCTTGTTGCGTGCTTCCTCGTCGGAGACGATCCCTTGCAGCTTGCGGCGAAACTCGGGAAAGCTCAACTGACCCTTGAGCGCCATCAGCGCTTCGCGCAATTCGAGCAGCTTGCGCAACTCGGGCACTTGGCGGGCAATCGACTCCGGCTCGAAGTCCTTGAGCGAGCGGAACTCGAGGTTCACACCGAGCTCCTCCGCCTCGTCGTCGAGCTTGTTCTCGACGCTGAACTGCAGGCGCAAGTCTTGCGACTTCATCACCTCGTTGAAGTTGTCCTTGTCTACTTGGATCGGCTTGCGCTCCTCCAGTGGTGTATCGTCGCTGCGCAGCGTGTAGTCGCCGAGCATCAGCATCTTCAGCGGCAGCTCCTTTTCCTGCTGCATATCGCCGGTCGCCGACTTGTAGACGATGTTCACCCGTTCCTGGGGCGCGACGGAACCTTCTTTGCTCATGCTCGGTCTCCTTTCGAAGCATCGGGACGTGCCGGCAGATCGCTACCGGCACCGGGGCTCACGAGAGCCCGCCGCGAACCGACCACTCCGGCCGCGGCGAAACGCCTTCCTGGTCAGTTCTCGTCCTTGATGCCGAGCACCCACCAAATCATTTGGCGGGCATCGCCGTGGCGCGACATCAAGTCCTTGTAGAGCTCCTCGTAGGAGAGCTGGCCCCACTTGTGGGCGCGCTCCAAGATGTAGCTTACCGGGCTGTGCGGGTCGGTCTTGCG
>PWLN01000406.1 GCA_003559375.1 Balneolaceae bacterium
AATATCCGGAGCCGGTGGTATATCTAATTGTGCGCGTATTTTCGCCAATGGACGGCAATATAAAAATGATGATAAGCCCAAGGGTTGCTATGGGGCGGGCTATCCTGTCTAAAAACACACTCCCGTCCAGAGTATGGTTGCGTGTGGTTTTTTTTAGCTTAAAAAAAAGGTCTGAAGCTTTGTATAAATAGTGCATATCTGATTTAATTTGGCACACAATCTGTTATTCAGGAAAACTTTAGATATCATGGGATTGAACAGGTCCATTTCACTCTTTAATGCCCCTTTTTGCATGGGCAGTTTTCTTAGATATAAAGTTCACCTGTTCCAGTACAAATGAAAACAGGGAATTCCACCATAAGAGAAAAATGGGGGAAAACCCTGAGTTTTTTAAAAAATTCCGGGCACGAGCTGAAGTCGCACCCGGAGTTTAATCCTTCCGGGTAGGGCTAAAGTTCCTGCCCGGACTAAATAACAACAGAATCTATAACAACCCCATTTCGAGGGCTACACGCACCAGTCCCACGGAGTTTTTCACCCCAAATTTCAGGGTGAGATTTTGCCGGTGTGTTTCCACCGTTTTGGTGCTGATAAAAAGTTTATCGGCAATTTCCTGTGTTGTATATTCTTCACTAATGAGCTGAAGTACTTCCTGCTCACGGCGGGTAAGTTTGGGGATGATGGGGGCTTTTGTAGTT
The DNA here is from genome assembly GCA_003559375.1 of Balneolaceae bacterium. GTDB lineage: Bacteria > Bacteroidota > Rhodothermia > Balneolales > Balneolaceae > Rhodohalobacter. The sequence goes on from PWLN01000406.1 coordinate 699, forward strand.
TGGTTTAAGGATTCCGAAAGAAGCAGGTCTTTCATTTCAGATTGTATGTATTCTTTTCCGCGGCAAACGGTAATTATGGCCTCAAGAATGATTTTAGGGGATGCACTTTTGAGCAGAAATCCTTTTGCACCGGCTTTCATCATATTCTTCAAAAACCAGGACTCCTGATGCGAGGTAATGGCAATCACCCTGAGTCGGTTGTATTTTTCCATGAGAGCTTTGCAAAGATCAATGCCACTCATATCCGGCAGATTGATATCCAGGAATAATACATCAATATGCTCAAGAGCCTGGTCTTCAAGCGTATCTATTGCACGATGCCAGGAAGCTGTCAATTGTATTTTATCGTTTCCGAAAAGCACATTTCTAATGCCCTCGGCCATAAGCGGATGATCATCGGTAACGGCGACTTTTATCATAACACTGCTTTTGTTATTAAGGGTATTTCAATGTGAACACTGGTACCTGAATGGGTGGATGAATGAATATCGAAATTGCCCTGCAGATAAGTAACCCTGTTTTCAATGCCTGAAAGGCCAATTCCTTCAGAGGTCTCTGGTAAACCTTCCTTCGGATTGATCTCAAAACCTTTACCATCATCCTCTACCGTAAGGGAAACGGCATTATCATTCACCATTATCTGAACCAGTATTTTTTGGCCTTCGGCATGTTTCAAACTGTTGGAAATCAATTCCTGGACCATCCGGTATATGTGCACACGTATTTCTTCCGAAACCGGATGTTCATTTCCGAAAAACTGGAACTCAATTTGTATATCAGAGGATCCTCTGATATTAAGAATATATTGCTCCAAAGCATTTTTCAGTCCCGATCGCTTCACCACATCAGGAATCAGATTGTGCGAAAGGTCTCTGATCTCTACCATGGTTTGTTCGAGCAAACCACTGAATTCATTGTTTTTAATTCCGTCAAGACTGAGTTTGAGTACTGCCAGATTGCCGTTAACACCATCGTGTAGTTCGCGAGCTATACGTCGGCGTTCTTTTTCTTCTCCTTCCATCAATGCTTTTATCATGTGTTTTTCGCGCTGCAATTTTTCTTTTTCCAGTTCTTTCGAAGCAAGTTTGCTTTTGTTCTTAAGAAATTTATACAGCAAAAATATAGCGACAAGTGCCAGCAAGGAAAACAAACCAGTGAATATAATCAATGCATTATTTCTTTTGATCTTTTGGTCCTGCAATTGAAGGGTAAGTTGTTTTTGCTCCAATTGGCTTTGCGTCTGAGCAACATTGAATTTCCTGTCCATCGACAAAATCTTCTCTTGTTGTTCCATTTTGAAGACACTGTCTTTTAATGCGTTAAGGGCAGTGGCATGAGAATAAGCCCTTTGGTAGTCTCTCAGTTCTGCATACACTTTTGCCAGGCTTTCGTTTGACCAGGCGAGCATTGGTAAAAAATTGTTTTCCTCTCCTATTGACAAGGCTTTTTGCAGCAACTCCAAAGCTCTCTGATTTCTGTTTGCGAGAATGTAAGCTGAGGCGGCCATGTTATAGGTACCTGTGAGATTATAAGGATTGCCAAACCTTTGTGCTGCATCTATATTCAATCGGGCATAGTATAAAGCGGAATCAGGATTTTGCCTGTCAATATGGTATTCGAGATGGCTGTTGTAGGTGAGCATCTCCGCATACATATGGCCTGATTCAATGGCAAAATTCCGGGCTTTCTGCATATGATAAAAAAAGGAATCAATGCTGTCAAGTTTATAATAGTCCAAAGAGATGTTATGATGGATTTCAGCAAGTGTTGGGATATCCTTTAGACCGATAGCCAGTTGCAGGGCAAGCTGGTTATATCTCAGCCCATCTGAATAATGTTGATTTTTATGGAAAAGGCTTCCAATATTCATATAGCTGAGCATCAGGCGCAATGTATCATTTAATGATTTGAAAGATTCCAGAGCCTTAAAATACAGTTCAACTGCTTTGTCATAATCTCCTGCGAGCAGCCAGATATTTCCCATATTGGTATGTAAAGAAGCAATGCCTGTCAAATAACCTGCAACTTCATAAAATTCCATGGCAATATTGTAATGCGCCAATGCCTTGTCATAATCTCCCTTTTCAAACATTACGAGTGCCCGGTAGTGGTGGGATTGCCCCTCGCGCAGCGGATCGTTGATTTCATTTGCCATTTTACCACTTCGCTCATAAATGGCAATGGCACTGTCCGGGTAGTTTTGTTCAAGTTCATATGCCACATTGAGCAAGGAATCAATCTTTAATGTATCTGCTGGTATTTGGGGGTAGGAGTTTACAGGAAATACACAATAAAATAAACTGAAAAGGCTGAATTTAAGCAGGATATTTTTCATATTCTTAAGTGTTTAT
>PWLN01000113.1 GCA_003559375.1 Balneolaceae bacterium
GGTTCACCCGGAATATCAAAATGGATGGTAGCCCCGCCGCGTGCGTTTGCCGTTTGGATTGCGGCACGCAGGGTACACTCGGGCAATTCTTCACCGTCAATTTCGATGAGTTCACCGGTATCGCAATTAGTTAAATCGGATGAATCATGAGGATTGTCACTGTTTGAATTTACAATAATCTCATCCAGGCGTGCTTTTGAAGATTTTGCTATGTTGTAATTTACTCCTGTATCAATTGCCGTTACATTTTTCAGGTTTGCCGGAGGTTCGAGCTGTTCTAAAATCAATGGCCATACAACCACTGTTTTATCTTTTTTTAATGCTGAATGATGGCCATGCCCCACAGATATTGCAATTACATCATTCAAGCCAGCAGGTATTTCATAGTCTTGAATTTGATGTCCCCACTGTATAATACTTCCATCTTTTAATAAAGCCATACTTCTATTACCATATGCAGATATAGCAATAACATTTGTGAGCCCGTCAGGTACATTACACTGTCCTCTCGTATTCCATCCCCAACATGCAACTGATCCATTTTCATGTAATGCCAGCTTATGCTGATACCCTGCTGCTATAGCAATTACATTACTCAATCCTGAAGGAATAGGAATATTATTAGATAGCCCCCAATCAACAACGGTTCCGTCTTTCCGCAAAGCTACACTATTAGTGCCACCGGCTGCAACAGCAACAACATCAATTAAATTTGCTGGAACATCTATCTGGCCATTCTGATTTAGGCCCCAGGCTACTACTGATCCATCCGATAATAGTGCCAGGTTATGTTTCCATCCTGCTGAGATGGCAATAACATTATTCAGTCCATCAGGTATGGTGGTTTGTCCTTCAACATTTCTTCCATACGCAATTAATGTACTATCAGCCTTTAGAAATAAAATGTGATCAGCACCAGCCGAAAATTGGATCATATTACCAAGATTCTCAGGAATATCCTGGAAATGCCTCAAATTAGTTCCCCAAATGGTAAAATCACCAGTAGTAATTACAGAACTACTGTTATTTTGAACGCCAACCGATACTCTTTCATCTGATATTTCTATGGATTGGCCATAGAATTCTGAAGGCAGAACCACTTTTAAGCAAACCATAAGAAGAGTGATTGCTATAAAACTGTTAAAAGTTTGCATAATAATTCCCGTAAATATACTTGTGAGCTTTTTCATTGAAAGAGGTCAGTAAAAATAGATTTCTAAGCCTTTGCGCAGTTTGTTATTGTGATAGTGTTTGGTGTATCCGGCCCTGAAAGGCAGTAATTCTTACAATCACATGCAATATTTCAAAAAAAAGGCTCACAGTTTTAGATAAAATGACTAACAACTTCCATTTCAATCTATATATATAGAGTTATTAACACGAATTACTCTGTATGTACGTGAAAAAGAAATTGAGTTCAATTTTGCAGTTTGTTCCATTTTTTTCCTGCTACTGTTGATACCATCCCCGAGGTTGAAATTTTTCTTATTCGATGGCCAGATGGGAGATGTACCCCTTGATCTTGAGAATACCTTATTTGGTTTCGGGTATGGTTTGACCTATGATGAGTTAAAATCAAACCGATAGCCGTTTTGAAGCAAGGTGCCAAATTTTGACTCAATACAAAATATTTCTACATTTTTTACAGACCACAGACCACAGACCACAGACCACAGACCACAGACCACAGACCACAGACCACAGACCACAGACCACAGACCACCTAAGCTCAATCCCTCTTTGCCGGTACCAAAAGCACGGGAATCTTGCTGAACCGGGTTACCTGTGTGCTGACTCCACCAAGGAAAAATTCATGAACGAAGCCTTTCCCCTGGCTTCCCATTACAACCAGTGTAACATTGTTTTCTTCGATGGCCTGAATGATTTCTTTACCGGGTGTACCAAATGTGATAAAAATATCAGCATCTGTGCGGGTGTGATCAGAGAGTGTGTTACGCATGGCTTCAAGTATTTCCCTGTTTTGGCGGGTAAGGGCTTCATGGCTGGCCGGGTCTTTCAGGGCAATAGCATGATGGCCCTGCACATGAATCAATGAGATTTTTCCAATTTTTCCTTCCTTATCCAGCAATTTTACTACATCAAATGCGCGGTTTGCAGTATCTGAAAAATCGGTAGCGTGCATTACATGATTCAGTGCCTCATCAATTTCCTTACGGATAAATAATTTACGTTCTTGGGTATCGTCCTCATTCCATTTCATCTCAATGTTAATGAGAAAAACCGGTAATTGTGAACGTTGCAGCACTTCAGTGGCTGTGCTACCGAGAAGCATTTCCTGTACTTTACTTTGTCCCCTGCTTCCGATAACTACGAAATCTGCATCGTTTTCTTTTGCAGATTCCAGAATTTCTGTTGGCGGGTAAAAGTAGGTTCCGGATCTCAGGTCAGTTTCAACAGTGAGCCCGTGCTTTTCAAGAGCAGATTTGTATTCCTTCAGTCTTTTTGAATGTTTTTCAGTGTTAAACTCTGTACGCTGTCCGGTAAATGACACGGATACAACAGTAACGAGTGTTACTTTTTTTGTACCGAATTTTTTGAATTGTGGCAGTAAATCAACGATCAGGTCGCTGGCTTCAGATAGGTCGAGTGCAGCGAGTGCATGGACAAATGTAGATTTCATAGGTTCTCCTTCTGTGGTTAAAATCTCTTTCCCGCAAAATACAAAAGTTAGACCGGGATTGGGTATGGGTAATCTTCCTATTCTGCTGATATCGTAAACAGGCGATCTGCGAGTTCATCAGCGAACCCGGCATGCTCTTCTTTCATACAGACACTTCGAAGAATTACCACAGTTGAGGTATCAGCTTCATATACGGGGAAACATTTTGTAAATAGATGTGCCGGGATTTTAAACAAGCTCAAATGAAACCCTTTTTCTTTATCTTTCATACCGGCATCAAAGATAGCCTGGTTTATCCGGTTTATTTCGCTTAATTTTGCGTTCGGTGGTACTTTAAAATAACCAATGATGTCAAGATCCGGCCTTTGGTACAACTCCCATTGATCGTTTTCCTGTATACGGTTTGAAAGTTGAACAGCAGCAATTCTCGACTGAAGCAAAATTTTCCCAAGGCCTTCTTCTGTTAATGGAAGAAGCTGAATGGTGGCCCAAAATGCAGCTGCAGCTGCACCGGCGCGTGAACACTCAAGACTGATTTCTCCCAGGTGCAAATCGCTTGATGTAAAATAGGTATATGGTGAATCGTGTTTAAAGTATTTGCCAGTAATTGGGTTTCTGTACAACACACTTCCACAGCCATAAGGCTGGAGGCCGTGTTTATGAGGATCTATGACAATACTGTCGCATTCGGATAGATAGTTCCAGTGTACTTTGGAAGGCAGGTGTTCTCTAATCAAAGAAAAAAAGCCGCCGTATGCAGCATCTGCATGAATCCTGAAACCGTGTTTATCCGCGAGTGATTTAATATCCGATAGTGGTTCAACGATACCCAGCCCTGTGGTGCCCAATGTTACAACAACTGTCCCGATTACCGAGGCATGTTTCTCGATGAAATTCAAATCGGGCTTTCCATTTTCATCAGCTGGGATTTCGATGAATTCACAATTTAAAACCCGGCACATCCGGCTGTGTGTATAGTGGGCATTTGAAGTGGCGGCAATCGCTTTATCCGGATGTATTTCCCTTGCCACAAAGAGGGCTTCGAGATTGGCAATTGTTCCGCCTGATGTGAGATGGCCGAGATAATCGCCTTGATAGCCAACCATGGCAGCAAGTAACGCAATGCACTCTTTTTCCATTTCAGAAGTTGGAGGGCCACCGTCCAGGGCATGGTTGTTCGGGTTGATGGTCATTGCCAAAGAATAAGCCAGCCATGCAACCGGATGAGGAGGTTTCAGCATCTGCCCGGCATATTGGGGATGGTGAAAGGGGTAATTACCCTCGAGTTTTTGGGCCAAAGAATCCAAAATCCGGTTGAGTTCAGCGGGATCCGGTAATTCCGGTATTGTCTTGCTATCGCCGTATGAACTGCGCCATAAATCAAGTTTTTGGATTGCATTTTTCAATGCCGGCAGATATGGCCCGAAATGATTCAAAATAAGGTTTAACGCAAGGTGAATGAAACACCCAGCGAAAGCACCTGTGCAACCTGTATTTCAGACGAAAAGTCATCATTGTATACCAGGTCGAGGCTGAGTGTTGTATTCATGTAACTGTTTATTCTCGCAAGAATTTTGTTGGAAAAATAAATGTCGGTACTTTTAACCGGTTTATCAAAACTGGTAAATGTATTTATACCGGATGTAAGACGCATATTTGTGGCAATATTCACATCAAAAGAGGAACCGAGTGTTAAACCTGCTTCATTCCTGAATGTTTTGCCTTCAGAAAGTCCGTATTTCTGAGATAGGTTTGTATCCCGCACAATCGTTTGCTGCAAACCAAGGCCTGCTTCAAAAGAAAACATGGGTCCGGGTATGTAGGCCAAACCGGCATCCTGGGTGAAATATGCCGGTGCCAAAAAGTTCGAGATCATCTCTATGGGTTCAGCCCCATAATTAAACCCTTTATCAAATTGGGTACGGAAACGGATATTTGCAAAAATCTTAAAATCTGAATCATCTTCGCCGAGATCGTACAGGAATCTGTTTATAATGAACAACCTGTCATCAATTTTCCTGATTCCTTCGTTTTCAATTCTGGTTTTACCAAATCTTGCATTGGCCAAAAATCCATAAGAAAAACGCTCTTTTTTGTACACGGAAGTAAAAGTAGTACTGCCGGTTGCCGCAATATTATTCACTCCACCCTGGCTCCAGTTTGAGTAAGAAGCCTGCGAACCATTGAGGCCCAATTCCCAGGAAGTATCCCAGCCGCGAAGTGTATCAGGTATCGAGACTGTATCCTGTGCTGAAATGTTAGAATAATTGATTCCAGATAGAAGAATAGTAAAAATAATTAGATATAGTGTTTTGTTCATAACTTCATATGTAGTTGGTTTTATAGAAGCACTAATTGGTTCGGTTTATTATCCTCAAATATCAATTCAACATGTTCATTCAATTTCGTAGGAACATGAATCCCAACAATGCTGGCCAGTATAGGAAATTTTCGATGTCCGCGGTCTGCAAGAACAGCAACACAAATCTTTTGAAAGTCGGAAAGTTCCGGAATTCTTTGAATGCAGTTAAACATTGTTTCACCACTGAAAATCACATCATCAACGATAACAAGGATATGATTGTCAGTCAAAGATGATTTGAAATTCATTAATTGATCTGACCTTTCGTCATAATGATATAGATCTGCCGGATTTGCCAGTACTTCATCAAGATAATTTTTTATGATTCCCGCGATGGAATGTCCGCGCGAATTAATTCCAACAAGACAAACGGATGAATTACCTGCTATCTCAAGAATCTGGTAACTCATTCTTTTTAAAGTACGGTTTATTCGTTTACTTTCGAGTAAAATCATCCTGTGCCTGATTAAATTGACCGTAATATCATTTTATATTTCTGTAAAATTTGTGACAATAATGAAAGCTGCCAATGCTTCAGAATAACATCTGAAACTGTACGGTTACTCATTATATTTGAAAAATTGCATTATCCTGTCAGGACAATTTTTATATGAAAATTATTCAAATTGCTACAGATACTAAAAAGTTATTCATTAGTAATTCTTGCAAGATACGATATTTTAAAAATTAAGATGAAACAGGAGAAGTCGGGATTTATAATTCTTGGACATTTGTATTTCAGGCACCCAAAAGCATAAATATTTTAGCAGATTGAAGTAATACTTGATATAAGTTAAATTTGAGTTTATCGTATTTGGATCTTAAAATAAAACCGGCTCTAATATTGGCAGTGGCATTATATCTGTGAAACACAAGGAATACAAAGAAACCCTTTACCAATGGATTTGGCAAAACCTTGAATTCGATTGCCAAAGCCTGAAAACCTTGTGTGGAAAGCCGGTTCGTATTGTGAGTAATGGAACCATTAATCACGGTGCAGGCCCCGATTTTCTCGGTGCAACGATTTGGATTGGGGAAATGAAATGGCATGGTGCAGTGGAAATACACCGGAAAACTTCTGATTGGCAGAATCATCATCATCAGAGCGATCCCATGTATAACTGTGTTATTTTACATGTAGTTTTCCAGAACAATATAAAAAACCCTGTTGTAACACCTTCCGGTTTTGTGCCATATACATTGTGCCTCGAGCCTTACATTCACAGCAGCCTCTACAAGCTTGCTCAAATGAAAGAGAATAGCGGGTTAGCCTGCGCAGGAACTCCGGTGATGATTCATCAGGAGGCATTCATGGCCCAGATACATAAAGCTAACAGAGAGTACCTTACCTATAAAGTGGATGAGCTTCTGAAAGATTACCCGGCAGGCGTGCCAATTTCTGAAGCATGGAAAAGTTGCACAATAAAGAGGATTTACCATACTCTTGGCATTCCACTGAACCGGCAGCAGATGTGGCAACTGTCAGAGAAAGCTATACTTTTGAAACCAGGCCAAATTCCTGCGAAGCAATTTGTGGAAAGAGTGAATGAGATTGCTTTTATCGGAATACCGGCTTATGAGTGGGTGCATACCGGAATGAGGCCGGCCAGCCGGCCGGCAGTAAGGATCAGACAGGCAGCTTACCTGCATCATGCTATTGAAATCACACCGTTTCATCGGTTTCTGTCAGCCCCGGAAACAGTATGGGCTGAAGTAATGAAAATAATTCCTGCCGGGAATAAACCCGGAAGGCCAATGAGGGATCTTCTCAGGCATACAGTTTTAATACCGGCAATGTATCTGCTCGGTGAGTTACTTCATTCCACAGAAGTAAAAAACTGGGCAAATGAGCAGTGGAATACGGCAGGTTTACCTCTGCCTGATGAAGTTACAAAACCATTTTCAGGTGCCGGTTATCAACTCGAAAATGTAAAGAAGATGCCCGGCCTTGCACACCAGCTTAAAAGATATTGCCGGGCGCGAAATTGCCATCATTGCGAAGTATTTAAAAAAGCAATTGGTTCTTGATTGATTTCAGATCTCTCTCTATCTTTGGAGTCTGTCAATAAACCGATTATTGCCCGGTCGTCTAATGGCAGGACAGCGGGGTTTGGTCCCGTATGTGGGGGTTCGAGTCCTCCCCGGGCAACGTTTTTTTGTCAAAAAGGATACCAAAACAGGTACTCCTTTTTTCATTTTTATAAACTTGACTGCACCTTTAGTTGGATACACCTTTAGCCATATTTGCAGGGAGAAGTAACCTCGCACTGTCGCGTGCTATTGCAGAGAGCTACGGTGTTGATTTGGGAGAAGTGACCATCAAATCATTTTCTGATGGTGAACTCTATGTGAAGTATGAGCAGAGTATACGAGGTGAGGATATTTTTGTAATTCAGTCTACCCCGCCTCCCGGCGACAACATCATTGAGCTTCTTTTATTACTGGATGCTGCAAAACGTGCATCCGTTAAGAGAATAACTGCTGTTATTCCTTATTTTGGATATGCGAGGCAGGATCGTAAAGACCAGCCGAGAGTATCTATAGCATCCAAGCTAATGGCAAATGTACTGGTTGAGGCCGGTGCCGACAGAATACTTACGATGGACCTTCATGCATCACAGATTCAGGGTTTTTTTGATGTACCGCTCGACCATCTTTATGCAAGCAGGGTTTTCATCGAGCATTTTGCCTATAATCATATCGAAAACCTCGTTGTGGTTGCGCCGGATGTTGGCAGCCTGAAAATGGCTCGTTCTTATTCCAAAAAACTGGGTGCAGGGCTGGCATTTATTGATAAAAGACGCCCAAAACAGAATGTAGCGGAAGTGATGAATATTATCGGTGAAGTTCAGGATAAACATGTACTCATAGTAGATGATTTGATTGATACAGCCGGTACCTTAACCAATGCGGCCGTAGCTTTGAAAGAGCGGGGAGCTTTAAGTGTGAGGGCTACATGTACTCACCCTATTCTATCGGGCCCGGCTTATCAGCGTATCGAAGATTCACCGATTGATGAATTACTCGTAACTGATACAGTACCGCTCAGAAAACCATCCGACAAAATTAAAGTACTTAGCGTAGCCGGAATATTTGCAGAGGCTATACAGCGAATCCATACGAATGATACGATAAGTGCACTTTTTGATGATTAATTGATAACCAATAAACCAATGAAGCAACCAGAACCATATATACTTGAAGGCCAATTAAGAGAACCGGGAAACAAAATTTCCGGCCAACTTCGTGATGAATTACGAATTCCAGCAGTTCTCTATGGGCCAAAGATCGAAGAAAATATTCACTTTTCAGTAAGTGAAGCAGACCTTGAAAAGATACTATCTGTAAGCCAGACAAAACTTCAGCTGCTTACCATCGAGGGAAAGGAGTATAAAACCCTGCTAAAAAAGGTTGAGTACGATCCGATTACAGACCGTGCATTACATGCCGATTTTTATGTACTTGATCCGGAGACACCGGTAAAACTCAGTGTACCTATCCGTTTAACAGGAATAGCAAAAGGCGTGAGAGATGGAGGTGGCCGTGTTTTCCAGCCCCTTCGAATAGTACGAATTAAAGTGGTTCCTGAGAAAATTCCTGCACTTTTCGAACTCGATATTTCCAATCTTGGAATTGGTGATTCATTACACATAAGTGAGCTGAACCTTGAAGGAATTGAGCCACTCGATGAATCAACTCGTACCATTGTAACTATTGCACCACCGAAATCCGATAAGGTATTTACCTCTGCTCTTGAAGAAGAAGATGAGCTTGAAGAGGCAATAGCAGATGCTGAGGAAGCTACTGAAGATGAAGATGCTCCGACAGCCGAAGAAGCGGGCGAACCAAAAGAATAATATTTTTTGAATCGCATTTATGGCACTTGTAGTTGGACTGGGAAATCCCGGAACGGAATATATGGGAACACGCCATAATGTGGGCTTTGAACTAATTGACAGACTATCAGAAAAACTGACCATTACTCTGAAACAGGGTAATGGTCTTTTCGTTTTTGGGGAAGGCCAGTTTAAGAGTACGAAAGTTGCGCTGATGAAACCACTCACATTTATGAACCGCAGCGGCAGTGCAGTATCAAGGGCTATGAATAAATATGGATTTGGAATATCGGAATGTATTGTATGCCACGATGATATTCACCTCGACACAGGAAAGCTGAGGCTCAGGCCGGGTGGAAGTGCCGCCGGCCATAACGGAATTACCGATATCATTGATTATCTTGGTACAAGGGACTTTGCCAGGCTGCGAATTGGAATCGGGAATAATTTTTCCCGTGGCAAACAATCTGATTATGTATTATCACCATTTACCAATCAGGAACGTGAAATTATTAATGAAGCACTTGATAATGCAACAGATGCAATATTGACTTTTATTCGTGGCGGCATTCATCTTGCAATGAATAAGTATAACTAATACAAAACTTTAACTAACTGAAAACAAATCACATAAATTATGGCTAATACAATTATCATTCTGATTCCGGTAGCCGGGGTTATTGCCTTGTTGTATACCTATATCAAATCTTCGTGGGTATCCAAACAGGATGTCGGAACCGAAAAAATGGCCCGGATCAGCGCTAACATTGCAGACGGGGCTATGGCATTTTTAAAGGCAGAGTACCGGGTGCTTAGTATTTTCGTGATCATCGTAGCAATTCTGCTGGGAATCCAGGGTTCTTTAAACCCGGAAACATCTTCACCTCTCATTGCACTCTCATTCATTGTTGGTGCACTTTGTTCAGGCCTTGCAGGTTTTATTGGTATGAAGGTTGCTACAAAAGCAAACGTAAGAACAACGAATGCAGCGCGTACAAGCCTGGGAGAAGGTTTAAATGTTGCTTTTAATGGCGGATCTGTGATGGGCCTTGGGGTAGTTGGCCTTGGAGTTTTAGGCCTTGGACTGCTTTTTCTCCTTTATACAAACATGTTTGGAGTTGGAATTGAAAATATCCAACAGGTGCTCACTGTAATAACCAGTTTCTCTTTTGGCGCATCATCTATCGCACTCTTTGCTCGTGTTGGCGGAGGTATTTATACAAAAGCTGCAGATGTTGGTGCTGATCTTGTTGGTAAAGTTGAAGCAGGCATTCCTGAAGACCACCCGCTGAATCCGGCTACTATTGCAGATAATGTGGGCGATAATGTGGGCGATGTAGCAGGAATGGGTGCCGACCTTTTTGAATCTTATGTGGGTTCCATTATCGGTACTATGGTACTTGGTGCCGCGTTTATGGGGCTTTCCGGTTTCGAAACTGCCAATTCGTTTGGCGGCTTGAATGCAGTTTTATTGCCACTGGTTCTTGCTGGTGTTGGAATCATTACATCCATCATCGGTACATTTTTTGTAAAAGTCAAAGAAGGAGGGAACCCACAAAAGGCATTGAATACAGGTGAATTTGTTGCTGCAGCAATCATGCTCATCGCAACATGGTTTATTATCCAGTGGATGCTGCCTGCCGAGTGGGTATTTAATGATATTACATACACAGCATCCGGTGTATTCTGGGCAACCATTTTTGGATTGTCTGCCGGCCTGCTGATCGGCCTAATTACCGAACATTATACCGGAACCGGCACAAAACCCGTCTGGGGAATCGTAAAACAGTCTGTAACCGGATCTGCTACCAACATTATTGCAGGTGTGGGCGTAGGCATGATTTCAACCACTATTCCCATTATTATCATAGCTACTGCAATTCTGGGTGCTTACCATTTCGCTGGCCTTTATGGTATAGCCATTGCTGCTGTTGGTATGCTGTCTAATACCGGTATCCAGCTTGGAGTGGATGCATATGGCCCAATATCAGATAACGCCGGTGGTATTGCTGAAATGAGCGAACTTCCGCCGGAAGTGCGCCAACGAACCGACAAACTGGACGCCGTTGGTAACACTACTGCTGCAATTGGGAAAGGTTTTGCTATCGGTTCTGCAGCCCTCACCGCACTTGCACTCTTTGCAGCATTTATCACGTCTTACAATGTAGCGAATCCGGATAATATGCTTATGGGAATCGACATTACCATGCCAAATGTGATGGCTTCCCTCTTTGTAGGAGCCATGCTGCCGTTCCTATTCTCTGCATTATCAATGCAGGCAGTAGGTCGGGCCGCAATGCATATGATCGAAGAAGTACGCCGGCAATTTAAAACCATTCCTGAGCTTACCGAAGCCCTGAAAGCGATGACCCGAAACGAAGGAAAAGAACTTAAAGAGTGGAGCGATGAAGACCGGAAAATTTTTGATGCTGCCGATGGTAAGGCCGAATATGCAAAATGCGTAGAGATTTCCACTACCGCTTCGATCCGTGAAATGGTTGCACCGGGCTTGCTGGCAGTGATTGTACCCGTTCTTTTCGGTTTTATAGGCGGAGCTGAAATGCTTGGCGGCCTGCTCGCTGGTGTTACCGCATCCGGAGTTTCATTGGCACTTTTCCAGGCGAATTCCGGTGGTGCATGGGATAATGCTAAAAAGATGATTGAGGAAGGCGTTGAAATTAACGGCGTAAAATACGGAAAAGGATCAGAGCCGCATAAAGCTGCCGTAGTTGGAGACACCGTAGGCGATCCGTTCAAAGATACTTCCGGACCATCACTGAACATTCTCATTAAATTGATGGCCGTAGTTGCCCTGGTTATTGCAACGATGATTTAATCGTAAGATGGTCAGCCCCATAGGCATCTTTTTTATGGGCTGACCGTCTTTTTCTTCATATGGACATTTTCAAGCTTATATTTGAAAACGATCTTAGGCTCGATGCACTGCGGGAGCGTCACACCGACCGCAATGTGCAAAATGTATCGATGAGTATCGAAGAATTTATGAAGCCGGATCCCACCTACTCCAAGTACTATATCAGCGGTACTGTATTGGATCAAAACCTGTTCGGCTTGAATCGGCTGGCAAA
>PWLN01000377.1 GCA_003559375.1 Balneolaceae bacterium
ATATCAATAAATTAGAAAGTAATATATTAGATAAAAGGATAGAGGTGGAATAAATGCCGTACCCGATCTATATCGGCGTGACAAAGGACGGAAGGGAGTTAATCGGCGCCGAACACGTCGAAATAGCCAAAGCGCACGGAAACTTATCGGACGTTGATCGTGTGTACGGGTCACAATTACCGCACCGTGTACGGGTCAAATTCCAACATAACGGCGAAGTGACCGGCAAGCCGTGGATCATCGTGACCCCGACCGTTGCAAAGAAATTGGTCAAGGACGGGTACGTTAAGCCCAGCGACGTTAAGGCGGGGTGGTGAACATGGGCGAAAAGATCAAGGTTCCCCTTGATTTCGTGATCACGTTGATTGAAGACACATGTAAAGAATACGTTGCGGGTAAACTGATCGATTGTGACGATTGCAAGTATAAAGCCGAATGTGACAAAATACGCAAGTGTTGGGAATCGGGAATTCAATGACCGACAAAGTTAAAATTATCAAGATCCTTAAAGGTGACAACATGGCAAGCAAAGAATCTTATGACGGAAGCCGGCAAGACGCCGGCATTGAAGGCAAGACCGACGTCGTGGATCCCACGGCTGCAATGAATAAATGCCCAATGTGCAAGGGTGAAATGGATCGAAGCGCCGAACACAAAGGCACGTACCGAAGGCGTTGCGTCAATTGTGGCTTTATACAATTCGAACCGGCGGTGCGATAATGGCGTGGAACGGGTACGAAACGAAAATGGAAGGCTTGATCACGGAAGCCGCCAAGATCTTCGCCGAATACGAAGATCCCTTAACCTTGCGGCAAGTCTATTACCGGCTTGTGGCCAAAGACTTGATCGAAAACAAAGAGTCGAATTACAAGTATTTATCGAAGGCGCTGGTCGAAGGCCGGTTATCCGGCCGAATTCCCTTCGAAGACATGGAAGATCGAACACGGGCGGCACACGGTGGAGATCTTCCATATCTAAAACCAAAGAATCGCTTGCGGTTTGCGTACGAAAATTTTACGGAAGTCGTCGATCGCCAGCGCTGGCCAAGGTGGAAATATCAACCCCATTATGTAGAAGTGTGGGTCGAAAAGCAAGCCTTGGAACGTATCGTCCAAGCCGTCGCCGAAGATTGGTTCGTGACGTCGTTCGCTTGCAAGGGGTACGTGGGTTATTCGGCCTTGAAGGACGCCGCCGTACGATTCGAATCTATCCAAGCACAAAGCGCCAAAGAACGGCATATAATTTACTTGGGCGACTTCGACCCGTCCGGCAAAGACATCGAACGATTCATAAGCGAAGCCATGCGGGACGACTTTGACATCGACGTTGACGTCGAACGTATCGCCTTAACCCGTGATCAGATCGAAGATTACCGTCTTCCACCACAACCGGCGAAAAGATCCGACGCAAGGTTCGACGATTTTGTGGCTAAAAACGGCAACATGGCCGTCGAATTGGACGCTTTGGAACCGCCCGTCTTAAAACAATTGATCGACGACGCAATCAACGAATATTATAACCAAAATACCTTCGACCGGTTCGTCAAGCCGAAGGAAGACGAAGAACGGAAGGAAGTCAAGGAAGTAATAGACAAGGTGGAAGCCGCCCTTAAGGACGCTGGGGTGAATATCGAATGAACGGCAAGAACAAATTGATCGGAATCTTGGGCGAAGCGGCGGCATACCCGATCAGCGGCCAAAAACGGCAATACATATTTGAAGAACAATTCCCCGATCTTGGTGATCCAACCGAACCGTGCCGATCGTACCGGCGTATCGTCACGTATAAGACCATTGAAGCCCTAATAATCGACGATCCCGAAGACATGGGCGAATACATACGTCAAGCGAAGGATAAGCGCTTATCTTATCAAACATGCACCGACGGAAGCGCCCAGCAAGTCCGACTTGGACGGCGGCTTATGGTCGAAGCGTTGGAATACATACGCAAGCGATGGTCGCCCCCCGTTAATGGCGACATGTTTGACGAATGTCGTCGTTGTCGGCACGATTGCAAGGATCACATCGACGACGAAGCCTTGGAATTACACGACGATCCAAACGACGGTACCATTTGCCCCAAATTCGAAGTCGAATATCAAGAAAAGGAAGTGATCAAATGACAACACTAAAAGAATACAAAGCGAAGATCGACACGATAAGGCCACGTTGCGGTATTAACTGCAACCAAACCTTGACGTCCGAAAACCTTGAAATGTACCCCCATGGTGACGGGTGGAACGTTGACGGCAAAGCAAGCCCGCAATGGCTATATTTGCATTGCCCCAAATGCGGATATGATAAATCGCTTTGGAAGATCGGGATCAACCGACCCGACGGTGAATTGGACGAATATCGTGTCAATCGGCACCGGAAGTTTACGGGGTGAATGGTTGCCAACCACGGGATCGGTCAAGGAATTCAACCGGAACATCGGCGTCGATATTGACGAATTATTGACGTTGTTCCCCTATCTTCCACACAAGTCGTTATCAACGAAGTATTATTACCTTGACCGGTTCCGTATGTTTTCGGAGATCGCCGCCGCCAACGGGTTCGTGACGATCGCTTGCCGCAATTGTGGTTCGATCAAGAAGATCGAAATACACCATTTAAACGGCGACGGTCGGAACGATTTATTCGGTTGGGCGCACCATGAAGAAATGAAACGTCAAGTCGCCGAAGGCGTCCCGTTAATGTTGCTTTGCCGCAAATGTCACCACGGGTTCCATAAACGCACGATCGACAAGGATCAAGTCGAACGGATCGACAAGATCGCTTCATTTCTTCATGGTCGGCGGCAAGCGATCCAATGACCAGCAACACCGGTCAACCGTTCCCCCCCAAAAACCTTTAACTTTTCTATTTCTTGAACAAACAAATAATGAAGCGTTAACATGCCGCACGACACACACAAGCCCCCGATAACGCCCGATAAAGACTTTTACAGTATTAAACCATACCAACACGTAC
>PWLN01000256.1 GCA_003559375.1 Balneolaceae bacterium
TATGGATGGCCGGCACCAGAATGTGAGATGGCTCATCACCGGCAAGCTGCACAATCAGCTCGGCCAGGTCGGTTTCAAGAGCGTGAATTCCTTCCTGTTCAAGGGCATCATTCAGCCGGATTTCATCGGTTGTGATCGACTTCACCTTAACCACTTCCGTCTCTCCCTTTTCTTTTACCAAACGTGTGATGATACGATTCGCATCCTCTCCGTCTGCCGCCCAGTGAACCTGTCCGCCTGCATTCCGTACCGATTCTTCAAGCTGCAGCAGATAGCTATCCAGATTGTTCATCACCCTTTCCTTGATTCGCTGGCCCGCTTCGCGAAGTTCCTCCCAATCAGCCAGTTCACCCACCGCATTGGCTCTCTTTGCGCGAATGGTCTGAGTGGCATGGCCGATATTCCGCCGCAGCTGCGTATCTGAAAGATAACGGGCTGCACTCTTCTCAAAGGGTTCAGATATTACGGCGGAGTTTTTTTTCATTTGTTTGGAGTTGGTTATCGTTCAATCTACACCGAAACAGGAATTTATCAAAACCATGGAATTAATGCCTGTATCATTATCAGAGATGGATTCCATTTTGAAATTCTTTACTACCTGCTGACAGCTGTCAGCTATCAGCTTTCAGTAAAAATATGCGTAGCTTTTCCCCTGAACTTCAGCACCCCATTCAGCAAATGAGTGCAATTCCACTACAAAAAGATTTCCGAAATATCGTTCTCTTTTCGTATATAATTACAGAATAATTTTCTTCTCAAGGATCTTCTTTTAAAACACTTAACTCTAACAACTGCTTATCTATGAAATCATCATCAAATTCATACATACTGGTTATTTTCTTATTCATGATATTTGCTCTCATCAGTTGTTCAGATAGTGTAACTGATGATACGCCTGCAATACCCGACCCGGAACCGGAACCTGAAATCCCGGATGTCGCCACATGTCTTGAATCAGGAACAGAAGCTGATATCAATGCCTTACTGGTTGGTGAAGGTGCCAAAGTGGAACTGTGTGCAGGCTCTGTTTTTGAAATTTCGAACAGGATTGAGATCAATGCGAATGGCCAGCAAATCTATACTCAGGACAAGCCTACGGACGATACACGTGCAGTGCTCCGGCTTGTGTCGACCCGTGAATCAACTGTTGTTATAATGAGGGATTTTGATAATGCAGAGCTCAGTCATTTGATCATTGATGGGAATCGTCCAGAACTCGGTTATGGAGGAGGTGATGCATTGATTTATGCTGGAGGATCTTCATTTGGACAGATCATCCGGCATCTTGACATCATCGAACCCCGAAGCTGGTCGGCACTTCAAATCATACAGGGGCACCCGGCTCCAGAGCCGCCATGCCGTGGTGCTATCGTGGAGAATAACGTGATTGGACCTGCCGGACAGTACGACGGTACGTGGTCGGATGGTATTTCATTGGCGTGCAGAAATTCCATCGTGCGAAATAACGTGATCTTTGATGCCACCGATGGAGGAATCGTAATTTTTGATTCACCCGGCTCTCTCATCGAGGGAAATCTGATTCAGGCCAAAACCCGTACCATGCTTGGCGGTATTAACATGGTGGATTAAGGGCCGTATGAGGGGGACTATACCGAAACCACAGTAAAAAACAATATCATTGAAGCAGTTGGAGATGTGATACGTATCGGCATCGGTATGGGCACCCGCGTATGGGTTTGTGTGGACCGTGATTATGACCTGATTCTACGGGGTGCTATTGTAACAAACAACATCCTGAGCGGTGACTATTTTCAGTACGGCTTTATCGTTGACGGAGTGGTAGACTGGACAGTTACCGATAATATTAGCGAAGCAACCCATTCCGGTGTGCCAACAGTTGACTGTCACGGCAAAGTAGCCTCACCGCCTGCCGCTTTCATGATACACCCGGCCCGGGCCACCGGAACATTCCAGCCGGAATTCGAAGAAGCCGACATCGAACTCGCCCTCTGGGCCATCATTGATCCCATCCCCGGAGAATGACCCAGATTACAGTACAGCGGGGCGATATCCCTCGTCTGTCGGCTGCAGTTGCCGGCTGACGAATTCCTGTTCAGGTGTTCAATGACCTGTCAGCATACTCCGGTGCTTTCCCGGGGTTTCTGACAGCGTCGGGGGGATATTATTGCCGTACGGAAAATTCGTTTGGAAAGAATCTAATATCGAAATGATTAAGGGGTTTTATCGGGAATCTTCGTTTTTTTTTTAGCAACGGATTTGCAGCTTAGTAATCGAACAGGTAACACCAAAATTCGGTATCATTTACAGATGTACTGATAACATGAAAAGGCCATCTAACGATTCGTAAAGCAGGTTTTCAGATGTTTGAAAAACTTTCTCATTACAGTTTAAAATCATTTCCTAAAAACGTTTTACTGAAACGTCCGGCAGCCGGTGCATCTGTCATTGCACTGTTCAATTTTCTGTTTCTGATGACCTATCGTCCGGTTCACACCCAGCCAGGTTATTTGCTGAGTTATGAACTAACCATGGCCGTTTACTGTGCCGGTGCCGGATTGGCAGCATTTGCCGCGATCATACTACTAAATCGATCCTGGTTCTTCCGCGAGGAAAAAGAATGGAGCATCCTGAAAGAGTTGGGGTCAGTTATCCTGGTTGTTTTTAGCATGGGCCTGGCGATATATCTGCTCGCCTTCCTGGTTGAGGCACCCGGTGAAAGGTGGAACCTGCCCACCATTGCAGATTCCTTTCGAATTACGTTCATGATCGGCGGCATTCCGCTCTACCTGTTAACCCTGATGAATATCAACCATCTTTTCGCATCAAAACTAACTCAGCTACAACAGGATACTGATGAATCGAATCATGAACAGGAAGAATGGATTTCCATTGATACACCGTTAAAAAATGAAGAGCTTGGTTTTTTTCCGTCTGAATTTCTATACGCCGAATCGGATGGAAATTACTTAAATGTTTACCTGATGAAAGATCATCAAATCCGCAAAGAGGTGATCCGGATCTCCATCAGCA
>PWLN01000211.1 GCA_003559375.1 Balneolaceae bacterium
AAGAAATAACAGAACTGGCACATGACGCCGGTGCGGTAGTTCTGCTGGATGGCGCACAGGCAGTTCCCCATCAGATCGTGGATGTGCAGGAGCTCGATGCCGATTTTTATACTTTTTCTTCACATAAAATGTGCGGCCCCACTGGATTTGGAATTTTATATGGAAAAAAATCGATACTCGATAGCATGCCACCTTATCGCGGCGGCGGTGATATGATCGATAAAGTGACATTTGAAGAAACCACTTACAATACAGTTCCTTTCAGGTTTGAAGCAGGAACACCGCCTATTTCGGCTTCTATCGGATTGAGTGAAGCCATCGATTACCTGAATGAAATTGGTATGGATAACATCGCCAAACGAGAAGCAGAACTTTTGGAATATGGTTTAAAAGAGCTGAGCAAAATTGATGGAATCAGGTTTATAGGGCAGGCTGAAAAACGCGCTGCACTCATCTCATTTGTATTCGATCATATTCATGCTTCAGATGTAGGAACTATTCTCGACAAACAGGGAATCGCAGTACGAACAGGCCATCACTGTGCTCAGCCCATTCTAAGGAGATTCAATGTGCCGGCAACAACCCGTGCATCGTATTCGTTTTATAACAATCACAACGATACGGACAGGCTCGTTGATGGAATCAAGTATGTAAAATCATTTTTTGAATAAAAAAACAGTGAGATATTATGCCAAAAATTAAAGAAATAGAACGAACACCGAACCCGGATGCCATGCGTTTTGTATTGGCAGAACCCCTGACCAATGGAGTTACCCGTTCTTACGAAAACAGTGCGGAAGCTGAACATGATGAGCTTGCTAAAGCATTGTTCAGTATCGAAAACGTGATCAATGTATATTATGTTGACAGGTACATTACCGTAACACAGGATGGAAAAGCAGTTTGGTCAGACCTGCTCAGAAAGCTTGCACCACCGATCAGGCAGGCAACGCCACAACTAAACCTTGATACTGACGAAGAAGTACATGCAACAAAAGAAGTGTTGGAAACAGATGACCCGCGTCTGATTCAGATCAACCAGATGCTCGATGAGCAGGTTCGCCCTTATCTTTTAGCTGATGGTGGCGGGCTCAAAATTATCGGCCTGGACGGAAACCGCCTGAAAGTGCATTACCAGGGTGCATGCGGTACATGCCCAACTGCCACAACCGGCACACTTTATGCTATTGAAAGTATGGTGAAGAGAATTGATCCGGATATTCAGGTAATCTCTGTTTAAGACAGAAAAGGTATAACAAATCCATCAGGCTTTAATTAATGTCTATCACAATCACAGAACGGGCTGCTCACAGAATCAACGAAATCCGGAGTGAACAAAATATTGAACCGGGCTCTCCGCTGCGTGTATCGGTAGAAAGCGGCGGATGTTCAGGGCTTACTTACAAGCTTGATTTTGATGCTTCAGATGTTCTTTCTGAAACGGATAAGAGCTTTGAAGATCACGGTATTAAAGTGGTGGTAGATATGCGCAGTTTTCTCTATCTGGCCGGAACGAGCCTGGATTACTCAGATGGCTTAACCGGAAAAGGTTTTCACTTTCACAACCCCAATGCTGCACGAAGCTGTTCGTGCGGGGAGTCGTTTTCGTTGTAGAGTAGAAAGTAGAAAGTATTGAGTAAATGGATTTTGATGGATGGCCAATGATAGGGCACTTTTGAAGTTCTGGTAACTATTAAGCTATATGAATGTGATATTTAATTCTTGTAATTAAATAAAACCGCCAATACAACCTATTGAAATAACTGATTACTGATAACTGAAGGCTGAAAGCAGAAAACTAAACTCAAAAAAAATCAAACATCAAATTCATCCACGTATTACATAAAAAAACCAAACCAGTCCCAATACTCTCTACTCATAATAACCCATGTCCGAAATCATAAATAAGGTAAAACAGTCTAAACTCGTTACGATCGATCTTGAAAAGATGGTAGATGGTGTGCATCTTTTTGAACTGGATCTTAAAGATTTTCTGTTTCACGGGATGATTTTGAAAGAGGCTGATTTCCGGGAAAAAATGAAGGTTCATAACTGGAATCAATACAAGGGTGGATATTTGGCAGTAACCTGCTCTACGGATGCCATATTGCCAAAATGGGCATTTATGCTGGTTGTTCAGCATGCAGAAGAATTCGCTGAAGACGTGTTTTTCGGGACAAAAGATGAAGCCATACGCGACCTTTTCAGGAAAAAGCTGGACGCTGTTCTATGGGATCAGTATGAAGGAGGATTTGTGCTGCTGAAAGGTTGCAGTAAATTACATGTGCCACCAGATGTGTATATGTATGCCACAAAAAAATTGCTTCCCCATGTCGCTAAACTGATGTACGGAGAAGCGTGTTCGAGTGTGCCGGTTTACAGAAAAAAGCGTGCAGGAATATCTTCTGATTCATGAAGCATGCACTTGTAACCGGAGCATCAAGGGGTATCGGGCTACACATTGCTGTTGAGTTGCTCAATCAAAATTTTCGCATTACGGGAACTGCACGTTCAACCGGGTTTCCCGATGCATTACTTGCACACAGGCATTTTAAAGGTATACATACTGATCTGGCCGATCTCTCATCACTTTTCTCTTCATTAAAACCATTGGTTGAAAAGGATTTACCTGATGTGCTGGTCAATAATGCAGGAATATTCCGAAGAGCTGATTTTTTAGTTTCTGATGATGAATGGATTGCAGCCTGGGATGAAACCATGCAGGTTAATCTGAGGGCATCTTCTCTTTCATATCAATGGCGGATCGTATATGCTGTAAACAGACAATAAGATGAACAGATAAACAGACGAACCGAGTAACAGACGAAGGTTTCTTTGTTCACATTCCACCCCCAAACAACGCCCCCACTTCCTCTGTTATTCTATTACTCCGTTCCTCCGTTACTCTTTTCGTCTATTCTTTCGAATTCCAGTACCACTTCGCCTTCACGGATTCTGCGGAGGGCAAATCGTGATGCAAATAGTGATATCACAATGGTAACAAGTA
>PWLN01000421.1 GCA_003559375.1 Balneolaceae bacterium
GGCAGAATCTGCTTTTGGAGCGGCCAGAGGATATAAACATGTGGTGCTTCTGACACTTGGCACCGGTGTTGGCGGCGGAATTCTGATCGACGGGAAACTTTACCAGGGACATTTTCAGAGGGCGGGTCATGTGGGACATATCAGCCTGGATGCGGGCGGGCATATCGGGATTACGAACATACCCGGCAGCCTTGAAGAATCGATTGGAAACGCGTCACTGCCCAGGCGTTCGGATGGCAGGTTTCAATCCACTGCCGAACTGTTGAAAGCGTATGAAAACGGCGACCATCATGCAGCCTATATATGGCTGACTTCCGTTCGAAACCTGGCAATCGGAATATGCGCCCTTATTAACGCCTTTGCCCCTGAAGTGGTAATCCTTGGCGGAGGAATCACAAATGCCGGAGACAGCCTTTTTAAACCCCTTGAACAATTCAAATCCCTGTATGAATGGCAGCCGGCAGGAGTAATTACCCCGGTTAAAAAAGCAACCTTCAGCGACCTTGCCGGAGCCATCGGGGCGGCCGGGTACGTACGTTCGGTGTTGAGTAACCGGTGATGGCGAGGGTATTTTGGAATGCAGGCGTATTAAAAATGAATTAACTTCTAAAAGTGAAAAGCTGGAGCGGAGCGGAAGTCCCGATAAACATGTCGGGATGAAAGGTCAAAGCACAGAAATCAATAACTGAATGGATCCCCTGAATCAATACATCAATAAATCAAAACAAATCATCGAAACGGTTGAGAAGCAGGCTGATGGAATCAGAATGGCGGCTGACTGGTTCGCGGAAACGATCCTGAACGGACGCATGGGGCATCTGTTTGGTTCCGGGCATAGCCGAATTATGGTAGAGGAAATGTGGCCGAGGTATGGATCATTTCCCGGATTTAATCCCATTGTTGAGTTGTCGCTTTCATTTCATAACCTGGTGGTGGGGGCGAATGGACAGCGGCAGGCAATGTATCTGGAAAATGTTTCGGGTTTTGCAGCGAGAATCCTCAGAAATTTTGATATAGACGAACGGGACAGTGCGCTGATCATCTCTTCAGGCGGAACCAGTATAGTTTCTGTGGAGATGGCCGGACTTTTTCAAGAAAAAGGGGTTAAGGTAGTGGCTATCCTGACCAAAGAACACTCATCAGCCAGTGCCAGCAAACGAAGTGACGGCAAGAAACTGGGTGACTATGCCGACCTGGTTCTCGACACAGGTGCACCTGTTGGAGATGCCATGGTAAAGATTGACGGACTCGATACGCCGGTCTCTCCCGGTTCATCCTTAGGCGGGATTCTGCTTGTCAATTCCATTAAAGCGGAAGTGGCAAAGAGGCTAACAGATGCGGGTCAGCCGCCCAAAGTGCTCACCGCGGGTGCGGTTGTGGGTGAAAAGCGCTCTGCGGAACTCTTCGAAAGCGCCTACGACGAACACGCCCGCCGCCTGGCAAAGTTGTATCAAAATATTGGCAATAAATGAATGGATGTAATAAGCAGCCTGTAAGTCGAAGATGCCGATCCACCGGAAAGTCCGAACGATAATGAAGTCCTTCCACATCGTGATCTCTCCAGGAACAGAGTTTTGGTGAACCACGACGGTTTTGAAGAGACCTTTCCAGATCTTTTACCAAAATCACTGATCTTGCTATTAGTTATATATTAACCAAGATTACTTTATGTTTAATTAACATTATCAAATATTAGTTATACATTTAGCCAGAGTTGTCCACTTGTTCCTACGGTATAGGGATCCCTCACGGGGCGATATTCACCCCGCCCTGAAGGGGCGCAATCACACAGCCCGGGGCAGAGGGAGCGCCGCGCATGCAAGCGAACGCCGCCCCGGGTGATGGAAGGCACAAACCCGTCATCGGCCGGGAACCAACAATGAGGATGATGGCTATTCCGATGATACGACGTACGATCTCTGTCAACGTCCTCATAGACACCCTGATCTGTCGTACCTGCTTGCTATCCCAGACTTCCGAAGTCTTACGGAGTTCATAAATAAACCCTTACAAATTTTGATACCGGGTTTTTTATTAAAAAATGGAGAGACTTCGGAAGTCTTTTCTACTGGAAAAAAAATCGTACGGATTACGCCCTCGGTGGGTCTTTCCCGGGTACTGGGAGATCCCTCAGCGCGCCCCGCGAATGAAAATCAGACATCAAAACTTTAATTTTTGCGCGGGGCTTGTTCGGGATGACAGAGGCCTTTTTTTAGCAAATGGCGGCGCATAAAGATTGCGGCATGCCGGGTTCAACCAGCGCCGCCCGTGGCTCCCACTCTCCCAAGACGGGATTCGTGAACTGTCACCTATTCAATGGTGTTGCCCGCTTTTGGGCAAAATTAGTTGCTACCGGTGACAGATTTGGTGAAAGTGCTGTTATTCGGCTAGAATCGACGATTTATATGATGGCGCAAGCATCTTGTTTATCCCCGCGGGGTTTGTGTTCCCTTGCCATACGGTATTAACAACTCCTGTCATAAATCCCTCGACAATGGTTTTCCTGTACGCTTAAAATCCCCCCAACCCCCTTTAAAAAAGGGGGAGTTTATTCGGGATTGGTTTTTGGCAAGCTTATCAATCCGTCAGCTAAAGCAGACGGCAATGTTGTTGAATTCAGTTTATCCCCTGAAAAAAAATTCGACATTTCCCGAAGGGATCCCTCACGGGGCATTATTCGATATTCACCCTTCCTTCCATGGCTGGATTAGGGATGATCGGTTATCATAAATTTAATAAGAGAAAAACTGATACAAGATCCCGTATCCCGTAACCCGCATCCAACAATTTCACCTGGTCTCCTTGATACAGTGTACAGATTGGCCGGTATTTTTGTTAGCGGGATTTCGGATCATGAAATTTTGTCGATTCTCCTGTGTAAGAGAATCAGGATTCTGTTACATTACAGGAACTAATAAAAATTAACCTGAAATCAAGAATTGAAAAATGATGAACGCTGCAGATAAATTTCTTGCCAAATATAACATGAGAGCCGA
>PWLN01000090.1 GCA_003559375.1 Balneolaceae bacterium
CAAGTGTTTCCGGAACAATGCAGACTTCCAGATATCATTATTCCCAGCCCACTGTATTACAATATCTGCATCTCTGCTCATCATCTCTTCCAACGCCCACCAGAGCAGAAGCGGAATATGTTTGTCTTCCAGGTCTTCATCCAGATTTATAAGTTCGCCGATCAATGAAAGAGCATTTTCTGTTTCGTACCCGAATGCACTGCTCGCAAGCTGACTCCTCACTTCGGGTTCAGTTTCAGTTTGTGCCAGATTCAGAAGCTTTTGAAAAAGGTTGGGCTCCAGGTGATTCCTGTCGCTCAGGAGCCGGATTACCCATCTGCGTACATGGGCATTGGAATGATCAAGCAGGGAATAAGCCAAATCGACATCTAACCCGGAAATCAGGTGCACTGCCCAAAGAGCTTCAAGTGCCGGCTGTCCGTTTTGCTCCAATGCCATTTCCTTTAATTGAGGTAATACGGATTCATCCTTCCTTTCACCCAGGATTCTTCTGGCATGATCACGGTACCATTTCCTGTGATCTGAGAGAATCGACAACAGCTCATCACTGGTTTTTTGGTGCAGATTTATTTGGCCGGCCGGCCGGTAATTTTCCGGCTGTAACCGCCAGATTCTGCCGCAGGATTTGTCCCATGTATCGCGGGGATCCACATGATCCATCCGGATATCACACCAATCGGCAAAATAGACAGCTCCGTCGGGCCCAACAATGGTATCGACCGGGCGGAAGCTACGGTCATTGGTCACAGCCAGAGAATCGGTATCTATGGTCCGCCAGGTAGAACCCTGCGGAACCAGTCTCGTTGCCTGCACCCTGTTGGTCATTGCCATTCCGGAAATCATCTGGCCTTCATAGCCCTCAAGTTCTCCTTCATTATAGATTGTAAAGGTCATTGCAAACCTTGGTGAATAACCTTCATGATCCATCGTTGGGAAAAACCCGTAAGAATGGGGACGGGTAAACGGCCCGTGCTTTGGAAAATTTTTCTGATATCGTCCGCCCTGCACCCAGTTAAAACCGCGGTTGTTACCACCGTTATCTCCTGAGAATGCTCTGCCTACGTTGTCAAAAGAGAGAGTCCATGGATTACCACCTCCCTGGGAAAAAAGTTCAAATTCGTCATTGTCCGGGTGATATCGCCACACGGCCTGGCCCAGGAATGAGATGCCGCGGACAGTTGCCGTACTGGTGCTGCCATGTACTCCATAAATCCAGCCGTCAGGGCCCCAACGCAGTGAATTGGCCAGTGAGTGGGTATCCTCAAGCCCGAAACCTTCGAGCCGTACTTCGGGATCGCCATCGGGTAATCCGTCTCCGTTATAATCCGGGTAGAAAAGCAGGTATGGCGGATTCATTACCCAAACACCGCCTCCGCCGGTAAGCACACTTGTAGTTATATTCAGGCCGCTAATAACATCCTTGTGACTGTCAAAAATCCCGTCGCCATTTGTGTCTTCAAATACGGTGATGATATCGGCGCCTTTAACATGGTTTGGAGGTGCAGCTGGTACCCCGTCAAATTCTGCCCTTAAATACTGATCATATTTTTGAATGGTGACCCCTGCCGGATAGGGATACTGAATATACTGAACAACCCAAAGCCTTCCCCTGTCATCAAAATGGATACTTACCGGCTGCCGGATCAACGGTTCTGAAACTACCAGTTTCATTTTAAAACCATCCATCACAGAAAAAGCCTGAAGTGCCTCTTCAGGTGTTGAAGTGATATCATCCGCTACCCAGTTTTTCAGCTTGTCTCCCCCCGACTCCGTGTATATTTCGACAAATCTTTCAACTTCCGGGGTAAATGGCCAGTATACTTCTTCGGATTTACTTCCACACCCGGCAAAAAGGATGACTACGATGATCATCAGGATCAATTTGTTTGAAACACTTTTTTCGTACATCATGTCATCGTTTTAAAATATACCGGGTAAACTGTGTCTTTTTTTTTACAGGCTGCTGCAATTCTATAATCGCCCCCACGGGTTTTGTTTGTAAACCGGTTAATGATTCTTACCGGTACTCCACTCAATTGCATTCAACAAAAGCTGGTTAAATGCCGGAATTTCAAAATCGCGCTGATCGCCCAGCGATGTATAAAAAATCCTTGAATCTCCATATTGCCGGATCCATGCTGCCGGTTCGGGTTCACCGTCGGCCCCTACCCAGCCATTCATGAGAGGGGTTGCATCGGTGCTCAGCGGACCGGTTTTATATAACCAGGATGCCGCCTGGAACGGTACTTCCGGCAACCCTTTTACAACAGGATGTCCGGAAGATTCAGGGGCAACCTGAATCCATGTTGGGGGATTTTCCGGCGGCCGGTTTCCATGATGACCTGTATAATTCCCTCCTAATATCTTTTCATCAAATTCAGTCCAGGTTTCAAAAGCATGGCTGCTGGTTCTTAAAGCGATAAGCGGTTTGCCTTCAGCAAGGTACTCCCGAATCGCATGAAGCTGATGTTCCGGGAGATGCCTGCGCCTTACATACAGAATCAGCAGATCGGCATCCCGGATCTGATCAATCCCATCAATTTCATGATGATCACTCTGAATAAAATTGAATCCGTAATGCCCTCCAACGGTCAAATGTTTTTTTGCAAATGCGGGAAGTGTTAGATGTGCGTCGTACTCATCTTCAGCAATGAGGAATGCGATGTGAGTGCGCTCATCTTCTTTAAACCTGAACGCCGGCTTGCCTGTGATATCTGAACTTACAATGGTTGGAGCCCAGTATTTTTCAATGTGTTCAACCACCAATTCCGTACCCCGAAAATGTGTAACATATGGCGGCATATCCGGGTTGTACATGGAATCGGTCATATCTCTCATCAACACAACATTCTTGCCGATATTTGCCATTTGCCGGATTGCAAATGGACGTCCAAGTACACACATATTCGTATGGACACCCATTACAATGATATTTTCAATATCATTATCCATAAACAGGTTATAAACCTCCTGACCGGTATCAGAGATTGCATCCTGTTCGTGAACCTCGATTGTTCCGATCTGGCTGGACCAGGCCTGGTGAGGGGTACACGGTGTGCCATCTGCACAAGGTTTATCACACCCTTCATCTGAATCATCTATAGGCAGTTCTGATTCAACATCCGGATTTAGGTTACACCATGCATTGATTTCAATACCTTCAGGAACAGGATGATATGAAGCGTTCAATGCCCGTTCTCTTTGTACTGTTCCATGATATGCATCAAGAGTTCCACTGGGTGCATGGATAATTAATGCACCCCGATCCCGCAGATTATTCACAACCTGGTTCATCGCCGGAGCTATTTCATCAACCCGCTCAGTGGCACTTTCACACCAGTGCCTGTCCCACATATCTGCAATAATTACAGCAGTTTTTGGCAGACTCCAGATTTCACGATGGTGAATGGTTTGCCAAATTCCACTCCCCGGTTCGGTTTCTACACGGCTTCGGAGAGTAAGTTCAAGTTCATTCAAATTTCTCAATTCCAGATTATCAGAAATCTGCTGATTCTGATTTTGAACTCCTGACCCGGCCCAAATGATACCTGATATTATTGCGATTAACAGGATTATGAAAACCGGAATTAAATAGCGGGCAGATTTCATTGTGAATTTTTTAAGTTGGAAAAATTTAAATTGAATGTTTTCTCTACTATCCAGTTATCACAACAATGAACGATAGTGATCAGATTTTTCAAAAATTGAACCGCTTTTTTTATAGAAATCATCACTGAGTTCAAAATATCCGTTTTTTTCATGCACCCAGTCTTTATCCGAAAACGGGTGATAACTTCGGAGCCGGTTCCAGTTGCGATAATTCTGATGGCCGTTTGTTTCCAGCAATCCGGTTTTAAATCCCGGAACCGGGGCTAACCGGGCAGCAATATTTTTATTCCAGTCAACCAGTATGGGGTTGACGGTAAGATCGGCACAAAAACATGGAATAGAATACTCGCTGGCAGTTTGTGCCATTTTCAGGGTTGTACTTAAAGTTTTTGCTATTGCCTTCAGTGCAATTGCTCCATAACCAAGTTCTATCCTTTCGGCGACATTCTCTGGGGTATGTGCGCTTTCGTCAGCAGCCACCAAAACACCCAGATCATT
Source organism: Balneolaceae bacterium (assembly GCA_003559375.1). GTDB lineage: Bacteria > Bacteroidota > Rhodothermia > Balneolales > Balneolaceae > Rhodohalobacter. The sequence continues at coordinate 4,108 of PWLN01000090.1, forward strand.
CACATTTACTTTGTAATCCTCAGGGAAAGGTTCTTCAACAATTTTAATTTGCTCAAACGCACCAATTTTGTCAGCATGGTCCAGAAGCGCCTTCAGTGCATCCTTCGATTCATATCTGCCATTCATATCCAGGTAATAGGGAAACTTTCCGTCTTCCGTACAACTGACTTTTCGTTCTCCTATGATTTTATGAATTTCCTCAAGCCTCGATTTATCCTGTTGAAGCATTTCCTGCTGGTTTCCGGGTGAGCCAAGTTTGAATTTCAGGATTTCAAATCCAGTTTCATCCACAAGCCGGCTCACTTCATTTATAGGCATGCCGTAGGAAGCTATAGGGATACTGGCAACTTTTTTATGCCGGTACGAAAGAATATTCCGGTACTTCGGCGGAATCATTTGATCAAAATCATCAATCCCGTTTTTCCGGGAATACAGTATCCATGTAGCATTGTCAACAGGTACCAGAGCGTTCAGTACAAATGTTTTACTGAGCCGGGGTTGGCCAGTGATTCTGATTGCATACTCATAAACCTCGTTAAATATCCTGTCCTGTAATTCAACCGGATTATCAAATTCCTGGCCTTTAATCACATTCAGTGCATGGTTTGTTATGGCAAACATGATACTATTTCCAGCACTCTCCGAATTTGAAACGAACACATTTTTATCAGACCATAGCACATTCTGAGTTCCCAGGCCCATCCCTTCAAATCCATCATCCGATTGCAATAATACCGCAGCCTGCCAAATCTCACTCATATAGCCGCCTTTAAACCCAAATGGCCTTACCAGGGGTTCTCTCTCAAATTGAGAATTCACGTTAATAATGCGTATCGCCATGAAAGAGAGTTAGTTAGATAATAGGATGAAATATCGGTCATTCAGTAAATGGATTACTGAATTATAATTACTGATAGAAATGAATCCATTATAATAATATTGATTATTAAATGATTTACATTCTTACTGTCAGATACAATTCATAATTCGTGTACCCTGCATAAAATAATGGCACGAAATGAATTGCGAATGACCGGTTAACCGGAATTTAAATATGAATATTACATATGAAGAAAATAATCATTTCACTATGCTTTCTGTGCATTTCTATAACATGCCTGGGGCAAATCAATTCTGAACCTGCTTCAACGAATGTTCGTGGTGGTGAGGATCAATGAGGCTGGGCCATGCAAGGTAAAGCGGATTTAATTCCTGACAATCTTATTACTGAGACAAAAGCAGTGCCCATGCTAATCGTAATGGATGATTCAGAATTAAGAAACCTATAAATGGATATCAAAATGAAAATTTCGACTTTATTCTTTGTACTGCTTGTAGTAACCGGACCACTGATAGTAACAGCCCAGCAAGCCAATGTAAACCTCGATTATGATCCTCATAAGGATAAAGAGGGATTAACACCATTCAGCGCGCAGCTGAATTCACCTGAAGTGCATGATGACCAAACGGTTACTTTCAGGATCAGGGCACCCTATGCCCAACATGTTGCGTTGCCGGTTGGAGCCATTCACACATCCAATGATTTGGGAAATGAACCCATATTATTTCTAAAGAAAGACGATAATATCTGGGAGTTAACGATCGGTCCGCTTATACCTGATATGTATGCGTACCATTTCGTAGTTGACGGTATTCGAATTGCCGACCCGAGTAATACCATTGCTGCATTTACTGCAATGCCTCCCTACAGCCAGTTGGTGGTACATGGGAATAGGCCTGCTTATTATGATGCGCAACTTGTTCCACACGGCAATGTAACCCGTCATGTGTATCATTCTGAAGTGACCAATGGACATCGTGAACTTTATGTATACACACCGCCAGGATATGATGAAAATAACTCGTACCCGGTTTTATACCTGTTAGGCGGTAGTGGTGAGCTTCCATCAAACTGGGTGTACGACGGCCGTGTCAATTTTATCATGGACAACCTGCTGGCTGAAGAAAAAGCCAGACCCATGATTATTGCGATCCCCAATAATCAGATCATACACAGAAACCACCCTCAACATGCTGAATTAACCTTTGATTTGTTCGAAAAAGAGCTCCGGAATCATGTGATTCCATTGATTGATCAGGAATATAGTACAATCCCGAATCCCCGAGGCAGGGCAATTTCGGGGTTGTCTATGGGTGGTCGCCATAGTATGTTTATCGGTTTCCGTTCACTTGATCTGTTTGCCAATTTTGGCATACTCAGCGCCGGGGATGTGGATGCCGAAACCACTCTGAAATATTTCCTTACCGACCCGGAAGTAAATGAAAAAGTAGATTATCTGTTCGTTGGACAAGGCACCAAAGAAGTCCAAAGCTTTTTCAACCAAAGGGTTCAGGCACTGCATGAAGCCCTGAATAACCATGGTGTTACGCACGAATATTATGTTGGCGGACATGGAGGGCATGACTGGGCAACCTGGCGGCATCTATTATATTACAGGTTTTTGCCGAATTTATGGCGGCATCCGGATCATTAATCTATTCGTTAGTATGAGGTTCTGTATTCGCGAATACACGGACACACCCCTTGCCATATGGTATAGAAAAATCCTTCAAGGAACCCCTCGGCAAAGATTTTCCTGTTTCCAGAGAGTATCGCTCGGGGTTTGAAATGCTATTTATTCCTGGTTTCTGCCCAGCCCCGTACAAAACCTATGAATTGTGCAACATCGGTTACATTATGGTACCAATTGTTTTCATATTCAATCGAAATGTTTCCGCCAAAATTTTGCCTCTTTAGCTCTTCAAGAACTGCCGGGAGATCTGCGACTCCTGTACCGGCAGGTGTATCACGGCCTTCCCTGCCCCATTGATCAACATCCGTAAAGTGCATGCTTATGATTCTCCCTTCAAGCAGTTGAAGGGCTTCAACCGGATCTATATTTGAACGGATATAATGGCCAATATCGGCGCTTACACCAATTCGACGATCCCGTCCCTGAACAAGGCTGAGTACGAATTCGGGGTTCCAGTGGCGGTAATCGGGATTATTCGGCCTTGGGGGATGGTTATGGACAGCCACTGCAATATCATATTCCTGCACCATTTTTTCGATCAGGTCCATCGATTCTGCCGGGGGTTCGGATGAGATCGCCTTAACACCCAACTTCCTTGCAAAATCAAAGACCCGCCGCTGCTCAGCCTCATCATTTGGCAGCCGGATTACTCCAAAGTTAACGGCGATAAGGTCATGTTCAGCAAGTTTGGCTTTAACTTCAGCGATGATTTCATCCGAAGCATCAGGAGTAAACCGTGTCTCATCCTGCTCATCGGGGCGCAGTTTTTGGCCGGGATAGAGTTCGATTACACGCCCTCCTGCCCTTGCTGTCATCTCAATGGCTTCATGAACGGAATAACGATTGAAAGTATAAGCCTGTGTACCGAGTGCAATCCCTCCGGTTAAGTGGCTGTCCGGTACATTAAATTGTACCGATTCTATTTCAACCGTGACCTCATCATTTGCTGGTCCTGAAATTGCACTTAAGAAAAATACGAATGCGAAAAGAGCGGATATCATAAACAATTTATTCAGCATCACAAAAATAGATTATGTTATGGTTTTGCAGTTAAGGAAATGAACATCAAATAAAACTGTCGAGTACTTTCAGAATGTAATGATTTTATCCCAAACCTGAAGCATTATTGGATGGAGAAGGATGCCGATCTCACAACCTGACTGCACCCGCCGGATCTGCCCTGTAGCAAGCGGGAATCGCTTTGACGGCATAACTATTCAGATCAACATAAGGAGATCCCGGTTTAGCTTCGCAATGGTTTTGTGGTTATGCAAAGGAATATCATCCATATTTAACTCAAGCAATGCCAATGACCGGGATGACGTTTCGACACTATTTGCTTCGCAGGAATCGCTTCAGCGGTATATCTATCCAAATCAACATGAGGAGATCCCGGCTTAGCTTCGCAATGGTTTTGTGGTTATGCAAAGGAATATCATCCATATTTAACTCAGGCAATGCCAATGACCGGGATGACGTTTCGACACTTTTCACTTTCATCCCGACACGCTTATCGGGACTGTCGCATCCGCTCCAGCTTTTCACTTTTAATCTGTACCAGATTCCCTGAAGTTTACAATAGAAACCACAGGCCAGTGATCGGAAATAAATACCCCATTATCGATAATATGGTCAACACGGTAAGTTTGCACTTCAAAATGTTGACCAACAAATATATAATCGATGGCGTGCGGCGGCCTTTCTCTCCAATTTTCATTGAAACCATTACTCGTTGCTCCGGTTGAAATTACTTCAGCGGCTATGTACTCTGAGTTTTTAAAATGATCATTATCTATAAAAACCTCAATCATATGATTATACAGTGTATCTCCAAAAGCGGGATGATTTCTACGGATATTAAAGTCGCCCATTGCGATAACCGGAGCATCACCTGCTATTTCTGACATTCTTTCCGACATCAGGCTGATGCTGTTCTTTCGGGCATCTCTGCCCCGGTGATCAAAATGGGTATTGAATGTATAAATTAACAATCCTGATTGATTGTCCTGCAAGGCAGCCCAGGTTACAATACGGGGCAAAGCAGCATCCCAGCCCCGGCTGCCAACAGAATCGGGAGTTTCGGACAGCCAGAATTGAGAATGATCAATCAGATCGAATCGGTCTTCACGCCAGAAAATTGGCGAATATTCACCTGCCGTATTTCCATCATCTCTGCCCGTTCCTACATAACCATAGTCAGGAAGCATTTGCTGAAGATCCAGAAGCTGGTTATTCAGCACTTCCTGCATTCCTATGATATCCGGTGCCTCTTCACGAAAATAATTTTCCACAATCGGTATACGATTTGCCCAGCGATTATCTCCATCATTCGGATTGTCGTATCGAATATTGAATGTAACCAGATGAAGCTGATCGGTTTGATGGGTTTCGCATCCAGAAAGTACAAACAGAATCAATGCAAGGAATAGGCTAAACAGTTTCATAGCAGCGTGTTAATTATTGTTGATCATTAGGTACTATGTATGTGAGACAAATAAAAAACAGAGTACCCTATGCTAATAGTGGACATAGCCCACTCGTAAGCTGTTCGGATTCAGGAAAAAAGCTCCATTACAGCTTCTCCATTGCCATCTGGCGTGGTATAAAACGGCCTTCCTTCAATCACATAGTGGGTTCTGGGAGGGATTCCCAAAGCATGATAGATCGTTTGATGAACTTCGTCGACGGTGATTGGATTTTCGATGGTTGAACATGGGCGTTCATCAGCGGTTTTCCCATATGTAAATCCTTTTTTGATACCGCCGCCAAACATAAGCATTGAGCAGCCATCCGTAAAATGCCGGTGCATTCCGTAATGTGACAGGTTCTCCATAACATCCGGAACATCCACCTGATCCTGAACTCCGGCGCCGGGACGCCCTTCCAGTACCATATCGCGGCTGAACTCACTCGCCAATACAATCAATGTTCTGTCGAGATGTCCGCTTTCATCCAGGTCTTTAACCAGACGGGCAATGGGCTTGTCGATCATCTGTTTCATTCTGACGGTACGGGTATGCCCGTTTTCGTGTGTATCCCAACCATGAAATGGTTCATATTCTGTGGAAACGCTGATGAAACGCGCACCGGCATGGATCAGTCTCTTTGCAAGAAGGCAGCCCTGGCCAAACCGGCCTGTGTTATAATCATGATAACTTTCTTCCGGTTCCCGGCTCAGGTCAAACGCCTGAGCCTCAGGAGATTTTAAAAGCATGTAGGATTGCTCCATGGCACGAAGCATCGATTCCTGCTGATAATCACTTCCGTATTCTCCCAGCGGACTTTTCTTTATCAGTTCCCGATAAATTTGATTCCTGCGCTCGAATCGCCCGGCAGTCATCCCGGCAGGCGGACGCACCAGATCCAGGCCTGTTAATGGATCGGCAATCAGAAAGGGGGCATATTCACTCCCAAGAAATCCAGCTGTATGGTACGCCTTTAATTCCTCGGCTTCTCCCACTTCAAATCTCTGGCCAATACTTATGAATGGCGGAATTACCGGGTTAACAGGGCCAAGCTCTTTCGCAATCCATGCCCCGATATGCGGAACATGCACAGTCTGCGGAGGCTGGTAACAGGTGTGCCAATGGTATTGATGCCGGGAATGCAGGATAAAACCCATATCTGCTGCACGGTAAGATCGAATCACGGTTCCCTTATCCATAATGCCACCAATGGATTCAAGGCCTTCGGAAAAATGCATGCCGTCTACAATTGTCGGAACTTTTGGAAAGGTGCTTAATACCCGTTTACTCTCAAGGCCTTTTTCGAAACGGGTATATTCCTTTGGATCAAATGTTTCGGTGTGAGCCATTCCGCCAGCCATCCAAAGCAAGATAACTGAATCGGCTTTTGATGGAATTCGTGTACTGCACCCTCCGAACAGAGCAGCAGATGGCAGAGAAGCTGCCATTGCTGCAAGTGTTGCGGCTGATGCTTTCTTAATAAAATCACGCCGGTTCATTTCCTGCGTCATATTTTCCGGGTTTTACGTTATAAATCCATTATTGATTTTCGTACATCAATATCCATTCGTCAATAAATAAACTGAAATTCCGGTTGCATTACAATGGCCCATAACAGATCCTGTACAGCTTCAGCCGATGGTTCATTTTTCAGAAAACCTGTTGCAACATCTAACTCCCGTTTTACCGGTAGCCGGCCGAAAGCTTTGAGATAAATGTCATTTATCATTTCTGCTTGCCTCCCATTGTATTCATTCAGCCACCTTTCCGCACCCCGGGCAAGAACTTCATTCAGTACTTCTCCATTTGTGAGCTCCATCGCCTGAAGCAGGTTAGCTTCCGTGTCGCGCGACGTAATGACGATTTCCCGAGTTGGCCGGCCCATTGCTATTAAAAATGGATCATCTACAACAAGAGATGCCCTGATAAATTTCCTTTCTGATTCCGATTGATCATGGGTAAATGCCATCAGACGGCCCCAGTAGGCACTGTTTCTGCTATTGCCAAAATGACGGGTGTTGCCCCAGTGATGATCTTCATATTCAGAGGTTTCCCAGCCTGATCCGGGATCCTTATCCTTTGCTTTCCATTCATTATTCGAATGTATCTCCAGCTGCGTGCCATCGGTAAAGATGATTCGAAGATTGAGCAGGATTCCCGCCGGGCCCGGCACACTACCGCCATTCACCGCCTGAACAGCAAAAAGATTACCGCCTCTGTTAAGTTTGTCTGTTATATCCAACCGGTTAACCTGACGCCAATCCGGGCTTTCGTCAGTAAATTCACCATTGATAAATAAAGAATATGACTGATCAGCTGTAATCAGTAATGTGGCTTCGCGAATTGGTTTATCTTCGGGCAGTTCAAAACGATGCCGGAAGTAGTAAACACCAGGATCGGGGAGGCGGGTCCGGTCGTCCTGGCGGGTATCATACCAGATCCAGTTTGCAGATGCAATCTCTGTTTGATATGGATCGAATGCAACGGAATGATAGATAGGTGCTGCCAGCATGCTTACCGCATCGGCAAACTGTTCGGCAGTCATCCTTCTTCTGAGCGGGCCTTTGAAGAGATAATCACCCCAGGCAGATATCTCTGCTTCATTCACTGGCACAGATGTAAGCTGATATGCCCTTGAACTCATGATGATTGACATGAGTTTTCTGAGATCATAATCCTGGTCAATCAATTCCGCTGCAAGCCAGTCGAG
>PWLN01000262.1 GCA_003559375.1 Balneolaceae bacterium
CACAGTTCAAGGAGTATGCGACTTCAAATAATACTTCGCTTCGTCTAAGAAAGGCTTTTCCTCAGCATTGGTACGACATCAGTATAGGGAATTCCAAAGCCCACATCACTCTTGTAGTTGATGCTGACAACGGACAGATCCGTTGTGAGTTTTACATTCCTGATTCAAAACCTTTGTTTAAGCTACTGTTGGGAAACAAAGATTCTATTGAGGCAAAACTTGCATACGATCTTGAATGGATGGAGTTGGAGGGTAAAAAGGCAAGTCGAATAAAAACCATCCATGAGATCGACGTTGGAAACAATGATAATTGGGAAGTCAGCTTTCAATGGCTTATGAATACAGCACAGGATTTTCAAAATGTTTTTGCCAAACAATTAAAGAAAATGAAAATCTAAAGATAATGGATTAATGTGATTAAAGTATCTTAATTAGTTGATGAAGCTATAGTTTTGCCTATTGATTTTTTACTGGTTCCTCAAAACATCAACTTCGATGAAAGCGGTGGTTGGAGCAATGAATTATGCGGACAGGATTAAACCTACAGATGACTCCATTGTTACGTATCTAGAAAACCTCAAAAAGAAGCAATACCAGATTCCGACATTTCAAAGAGAAGTAGTGTGGGAAAAAGACAACGTGAAAAAACTTTGGGATAGTATTTATCGATTTTATCCAATTGGTAGTATTCTTGTCTGGAAAACAGATACAATGCTGCAAAACCACAGAAAAATTGGCGGCCATGTTATTGCGAACGACTTATTGCAAGTTGAGTATAGATATATACTGGATGGACAACAACGTACGGTATCTTTATTAACATCACTTTATGGTGGGGAAGTAAAAGGTAAAGAATACTTCAATCCTACTCTTTATATAGATCTGACTGTCTATGATGAGGATAACGAAGAAGAGGATCAACTTTATAAAGAAAGATTTCTATTTTGGGATGACATAGATGACAGAGGAGGCCAGGTTAAAAGGAACACCCAGAAGAAGAAAAGGCACGAAGAAGGGCTTATCGTTAAATTAAAAGATATAAAAGAAAGTTATAATACTGTTGAAGAAAGCCTCTATGATAAAGGATATATAGATTATAAACACCCTTATCGTGAAAATCTAAGAAAAATTAAAAATGTATTGGACAACTATCGCATATCTTTTATTGAACTAAAAGGTATCGAAGTATCGGAAGTATGCCAGATCTTCGAACGTATCAATCAAGAAGGTAAACCCTTGGATATATTTGATATAGTTGTGGCAAAAACTTACCGTCCTCTACAAAATGGACAAGACGGCTTCTATTTGCGTGAGTTGATTGACAATTTCAAGGATAATGCAGCCAGCGAATTTGTGAAAGATACCGATGATATTACCTATTTACAAATGCTGGCGGTTATAATAATGCAGAATTTACCGGATTCAGGTCTCTTTAATATTACCGATTCAAACTTAAACCGGATTAAAGCAGGACAAATTGAGAATATTTGGCAGGAATCTGTGAAAGCGTTTCTTAAGACATTTGATTTCTTTGAAAATCATTTACATATAAACGGCCCGCGACTGGTGCCGTTCCGTTATTTTTATATGACGATCGCTGCTTATTTTTATAAAAACAACAATCCTGATTATGATTTGCTTAAGAAGTATTATTGGTACTATAGTTTTCATTCGGAAGAATTGTTGCGCAATACAACTCACCTAAAATATCATTTAAACTGGTTTGAAAAGGCAAAACAAAACCAACAAGAAATCTTTGAAAAGTTCACACTGGATAAAAATGACTTAAGGTCGGCTTCATACAGTTCGAGAGGCCGTTTTTCCAGAGCTATACTTTCACTTTATTCAAATCGGCAACCAAAAGACTGGAAATATTATGATCGCACCGTTATATCACAAACTTATTATCTGTTGACCGACAAGCCGAATCTCCATCATGTTTTTCCGGTAAGTTTTATATCAGAAAACCCGGGCAGTAATCGAATTGATGTTAACAGTTTAATGAACATAGCCTATCTTCCACAAATAACCAACCTGGAAATTAGTAATAAGAACCCTTTGGAATATCTAAAGGAATATAATCGCGGTGGATTTGAAGATATATTGGACACGCATTTTTTGCCGAGATGCATCCTTGATTGGTCCAGGACCGGCAATATGTCGGAGAACGCACTTGATGTTTTCGTTGAAACAAGAATGGAGATCATTATTGATGAAATAACCAATAAATTAAGAGATATCCCTGTTCAGATTTTTGATTCAAGATAAGGGGTTTGAAGCTCAATTAAACGAAATAATCATAACATGGTTTATGTGCATATAATACAGAAGTATAGTAAAAGTTTTATTAAGAGGTGATATTGCTTGTCAAATGAACCAATCAAACAAACATTTGTATTGGATAGCATTATAAATCTTCGTGCTCTTGTGCTGGCTCTGGGCGAAGCATCCGATCCGCCTTGGTGGAGAACCAAGTTTATGAACGATGTCGGTTTTCGCTTCCTGGAAAGGGTATACCCAAGGGCATTCTTTCAAGCGGCTTTAAATGCCTCCGGCAAAGCTGCACGTGATACTCATGATCGTTCGGTCGGCAGAGTAGGTGTGTTCCACCTCTTTCGTTTGCCTCCGGGTTTGGAAGTGGATTTACATGCTCAATTTAGTGCCTTAAGCAATGACAAATCTGCATCATTAATGGAATCGATCAATAATGTTAGTTTATTGATGGAGAATCTTAGAAAATTAGGCATATGCGAAGATACCAACGACTTGATAACCGGTGCTGTAAAAATTGGCGTTGAAGCTGATTGCTATAAACTCGAGACTTTCAATAAAGCAGCTTCAATTTACTTTAAAGCTTTTGAAAACGGGAAGCAAGCCTTCCCATATTTATCAAAAGAAAGGGACCAACAGAATGACTAAGGGTGAAGCAACCAACACCGATAAGAGAGTTTATACGACAGCAATAAGCAAAGGTGCAGCCATGCTTGATGAA
>PWLN01000141.1 GCA_003559375.1 Balneolaceae bacterium
CTTGGAACATACCCCGTGAAGTACGTGAAAAACGAAACGGCCACAAAGCGATGGTACTTTGGTTTACCGGGATATCCGGCGCCGGAAAAAGTACTATTGCTAAAGAGCTGGAAAATAAACTTTGGAAGGATGGCAAACAGACCATGCTGCTCGACGGCGACCAGGTGCGCCACGGATTAAACGGGGACCTTGGTTTTAGCCCTGCAGACCGTACAGAGAACATAAGGCGTGTAGGTGAAGTGGCTAAACTGTTTTTTGAACACGGGAATATTGTGTTATGTACGTTTGTTTCGCCCTATAAAAAAGACCGTGAAGCGGTAAGAGAACTATTTCCTGAAGACAGATTCATGGAAATTCATGTAACTTGCAGCTCTGAAACTGCGCAAAAGCGTGACCCAAAAGGGTTATATGCGAAAGCGGAAAGAGGAGAAATTCAACAGCTTACCGGATACGACGCAAAACATGAAGAACCGGATAATTTCAATAACAAAGTTATAGTACTCGATACGGATGAATCAGACGTTGATAAATGTGTGAATACATTACTTGGCATTTTTAAAAACCAGTAGTAAAGCTGAAAATGAGAAGAACCCACGATATTTTGGAAGTTGCAAAGGAAGTGCTTCGAACAGAGGCTGAACAAGTTTTAAATAAAGCCAATTCTATCAATGAGGAGTTTGCACATATTGTTACGGAGATTACTGCTTGTTCTGGCAAATTTGTAATCTCTGGTATGGGTAAATCGGGATTAATAGGGAAAAAAATTTCAGCTACCTTATCAAGTTATGGAACGCAAAGTTTTTTCCTTCACCCGGCAGAGGCATATCACGGTGATTTGGGGATGATAGGGAAAAATGACCTGATCTGTTTGATATCCTATTCGGGTGAGACGGATGAAATTCTCAAACTGATACCATTCTTTCAGGAATTGGGTAACAAAATTATCAGCATGACGGGTAATTTAAAATCATCTCTGGCATTAAATTCCGATTACTGTATAGATATAAGTATAGACAAAGAAGCTTGCCCGCTTCAACTGGCTCCAACTACATCCACTACGGTTGCTTTAGCAATGGGAGATGCCCTGGCTGTGTCTGTAATGAAGGCAAATGGAGTACAGGAAGAACATTTTGCGAGATTTCATCCAGGTGGTAGCCTGGGCAGGAAACTGCTCTTGAAAGTATCTGATCAAATGATTCCAAAAAACAGGGTGCCGGTATTATTTCATAATACAAGTGCAATTGATGCATTGCATGCAATCACCGATGGAAGGCTTGGTATGGCTATAATAGAAGAAGGTTCGGGCAAGCTATCGGGGATCATTACAGATGGTGACATCAGGCGTATTATCTTGCGGGAACAGGAGAATTTTATTCATTTAACAGCAGCAGAGATGATGACCAGAAATCCAAAAGTGGTAAGTCCTGAGCTAAAAGTATTCGATGCAGAAAAAATAATGGATAAGATGGGTATTCATCAACTGGTTGTAGTGAATTCAGATGGCAGCTTAGCCGGAATATTGCCGTACAGATCTGAACTTAAAGGCAAAAGTATGTTGATATGATTACAGTAAATGTTAAGGGGCCTGAAGCGGATTTAACCATCTCAAACCAGTATCCAGTATCCTTCATTGCAGGGCCGTGTGTGATCGAGGATTATGACTTTGCAATGAAAACGGCCTTAGAATTAAAAAATATTTTTGAGCAGGCCGGCATACCATTCATCTATAAATCCTCTTTTGATAAAGCCAACAGAAGCTCAATGAACAGTTTCAGGGGAGTTGGTATTGATGATGGATTAAAAATTCTTGAAACTGTGAGGAGAGAGATTAATATTCCTGTTTTAACTGATATTCATACATCAGATCAGGCAATTCCGGTTGCCGAAGTAGTAGATATGATACAGACACCGGCATTTTTATGCAGGCAAACCGATTTTATTCAATCTGCTGCCAAAGCAGGAAAGCCATTAAATATTAAGAAAGGACAATTTCTGGCTCCATGGGACATGCAATACGTTGCAGAAAAAGCTGCAGAAACCGGTAACCAAAACATTACATTGTGTGAGCGGGGTACTTCGTTTGGTTACGGTAATCTTGTAGTGGATATGCGTAGCCTTGCCATAATGGCGAAAACCGGATACCCGGTTATTTTTGATGCCACCCATTCAGTTCAATTGCCGGGCGGGAAAGGAAGCAGCAGCGGCGGGCAACGTGAGTATGTTGAAACTCTTGCCAAAGCAGCAGTTGCGGCCGGTGTTGCCGGGGTTTTTATTGAAGTTCATCCTGATCCCGACTGTGCGCCATGCGATGGGCCGAACATGTTGCCAATTGATGTGTTACCGGCATTTTTAAGAAAAATAAAAGATCTGGATCAGATATCTAAAGAAATAAAAACTGTGGATTAATATGGCTAAGTCTATTGTAGTAATTCCAGCCAGATATCAATCGTCCAGGTTTCCCGGCAAGCCTCTCTGTATGATAGATGGAGTGCCAATGATACAGCGGGTTTATGAAGCATCAGTCCAATCACAACTTGCGCAGGATGTGATTGTAGCTACTGATGATGAAAGAATTTCGGATGTTGTAAAAGGGTTTAACGGAAATGTAATAATGACTTCTGCTTCACACCAAACCGGTACGGAGCGTGTGGCTGAAGTAGCAGAAAAAATTAAGGCTGATTATTACATCAATGTTCAGGGTGATGAGCCTTTTTTGAAACCAAATAATATTGATCTTGTTATTAATGATTTGGAGAAGAATGATTCAGACATTTCGACACTCTATTATTTGGCAGGTTTCGCGGAAGGAAAAAATAAAAGCAGAGTAAAAGTTGTTACGAACAACAAAGATGAAGCAATGTACTTCAGCCGGTCATTAATTCCATATTCTCAACAGCCCGAGGATTGTACCTATCGAATTCATATTGGTATTTATGGATATGGACGCAGGTTTTTAGCTCAACTCAAATCCATAAATACCAATA
>PWLN01000248.1 GCA_003559375.1 Balneolaceae bacterium
CCTGTGCCCTGGGTGCCTTTCTTCGTGGTAAAAAACGGCTGCAGGATTTTGTCTTTAATCTCATCCGGGATACCCGGGCCGTTGTCCTGCACTTCGATGAGGATTTTGCCGTTTTCGGATTTGGTGCGTACGGTGAGTTTTGGGGTATAGGGTACGCTTTGCGCTAATCGCTCGGCGCCAAGCGTTCTCATTGCATCAAACGCATTATTGCACAAATTCAATATCACCCGCGAAAAATCCTCGGCGATCAACGGCACTTCGCTAATACTTTCGTCCAGTTCCAGTTCGATGTCCACATCAATGGGATCTTTACCAGCCCGCATGCCGTGGAAGGAGAGGTTCACGTATTCTTTGATTAGTGGATTGAGCGGCGTCGGTTCCATCTTTCCATCTCCGCCGCGAGAGTGCTGCAGCATCGATTTAACGATGCCATCGGCGCGGGAGCCGTGTTCGTGGATTTTGCGGAGGTTGGCTTCGATGTCGTCAAGGATTTCGGAAATATTCTGTAGGGGCAATTCATGAATTGCCCCTACAGAATTGATTTCCTCGCGTATTTCATCGATCATTTCTATCGACAAATCCGAAAAATTATTCACAAAATTCAAGGGATTCTTGATTTCATGGGCGATGCCGGCGGTAAGCTGGCCAAGGCTGGCGAGTTTTTCCTGCTGGATGAGCTGATCCTGAGCGGCTGTGAGTTTTTCAAGGGAGTCGATCAGCAGCTTATTCGATTGATCTAACTCCGCAGTTCTTGCCAGAACCTCTCTTTCAAGTTCTTCTTTTCTTTTTTCAGCCAGCTCCTGTTTTTCTCGTGACAATTTTTCATTTTCCACAAGCTGGTCTTTTAGCTGCAGGTTTATGGAAGCGAAATTTTTGGCAAGATAAATGGAATAACCTGCGGGTATGAAAATGAAGCCAATTTGTGTTGAAATCTGTTGTTCAGCCCATAAAATATTGATATCAAATGCCAGCAGTAACGTGCGGGGAATCACCAGGATGAAGTAGATCAGATAAGCAACTATAATGACATTGAGATCTTTTTGGTTTTTAAGAAATCTGTCGATGGAGAAGAGAATGATGGCAGTTATGGTAGATGCGTATGAGAACAGAACTAAAAAAGTGCGCGTCTGAACCGGATTTGTAATCACAAAATAGATAAAAACAAAACCGGTAAACGTGAATGCCAACGGAATCCAGTTAATGTTGCGCCGGGTAACTACATATACAAAAAAAATGTTAATGGCGCTGACAAGTGTAACGGCTATTCCCTCTATATACAGATGCCTCAAAAAAAGATCCGGGTTATACGTAAACCCGATTGAGATGGATGAAAAGCTTAAAAAGAAGTAGGATAATAGCAGCAGGGAATAGATCAGGTTGGCTTTTTCCGGTGGGTAGTAGATAAAAAGTAAAACGTGCAGAAAAGCAAAAGCGATCAGGATTCCCATTAAAAAGAAGGAAAGTTGACGGGTATTTCTGGTTTCGTCAATACGGGAATAGTACTGATTTAATGCCGTTTCGGAGAATGCTAATCTTAGTAAAGGCCCTATCGGAGCTTTATCCCACGCTTTCCGGTAATTGTGATTGGAGTAGCGTATGGCGATAAAGTGATCTCCCTTTTCATCAAAAGAAAAAGTAATGTGATAAAACAGGCCGATCGTTTCTTCGGTCTTGTAATCCGTTCCCACACGCCCGGCATAACCTGCCAGTTCATCGTTAACATAAACTTCCATTGCCCCATATATCCTGCCCCATAATGCAACATCTTTGTTATACAAAGAGGAGTCAACCCGCACAATCCTGGCAAACCATCCAATCCCGTCCCACTCATCCGGAACCTGGCCCGGCCACATTCCGAGTGAAACCGGCGTCCATGAACCTGAAAAGGTGCTGTCGGATGCCAGCGCAGGATCGTCGCCGGGATGATAGAACCAGCCATCCTTGTCGAAAAGGGTAATTTCACCGGATTGTTCCAAAAGAGAATCACTAATGGTAATGACAGGCGGTTGACTATTGCTAATGAAGCTGTTTAGTAAGAATAGCAGTGTTATGACTGTAAAGTTAATCATATTGGTAAATACGCTAAGCGCTTAGCGCGATGCGTGAGTGATTGACTTATTCAAGAGATAAATGTTTGTAATATCATGGATTGTTTAAATAGTCCAGCGTCATGGCAACAAACGCCTTAACCCCAAGGTCCAGACGAGAGTCATCAATAAAAAAGTCGGGTGTGTGGTGAGCGGCGGCCTCGCTTGCAGGTACATCAGATGGCCTGCCACCCAAAAAGATGAATAAACCCGGCACCTGTTCAGCATAAAAGGAGAAATCTTCTGCACCCATTTGTGGCTTTTCAAGTGACACGTTACCGGTACCGGCAACGGATTGCATAACGGGAACCATCCGGTTTGTAAGTTCAATATCATTGTAGGTTACAGGATACGATGTGGTGACCGGCAATGTTAATGTTGCTGTTACACCCATTGCACGTGCTGTGTTTTCTATGATTTCGTGCATATAGCCGATCATGGCAATACGATCGTCAGGATGAAGTGCACGAAGCGTACCCAGCATTTCCACTTCTTCGGGAATGATATTTGAACGTACCCCACCGCGGATCGCCCCAACAGTAACCACAGCCGGGTTTTCAGTGAGTGCCATACGCCTGCTTACAATGGTTTGCAATGCTGTAATAATTTGAGCGGAAGCTACAATCGGATCAGCACCTTCCCAGGGGTAAGCTCCGTGCGTTTGCTCCCCGCGAACCACTATTCGAAAATCATCGGCACTGGCCATGGTTCCGCCAGGAGCGTAACTGATATGGCCGATTTCCAGTAACGATGATATGTGAATACCAAATATGACATCAACATCAGGGTTTTGAAGTACTCCTTCCTCTACCATCAGTTCGGCGCCACCCTCTTCACCTTCAGGCGGACCCTCCTCAGCCGGCTGGAATATGAATTTTACGCTGCCGTGAAGATTTTCCCTGTAGTTTGCAAGAACCTCGGCCGTACCCATCAGCATGGCTACGTGTGTGTCGTGGCCGCATGCATGCATCACACCTACTTCCTGGCCGTTAAATACAGTGCGTACGGTGGAGGCAAAGGGGATATCTACCCGCTCAGTCACCGGCAGGGCGTCCATATCAGCCCGTAGGGCAACAACAGGCCCCGGATGTGCACCATGAAGTACCCCAACTACTCCCGTATGTGCCACTTCGGTATGCACCTCATCAATTTCAATGCTGCGAAGATGATCGGCCACCAGAGCTGCTGTCCTGAATTCCCGGTTTCCCAGTTCGGGGTGCTGATGGATGTCCCGGCGCCATTCAATCACCTTTTCTTCAACGCTTTCAATCAGTGCCTGTAATTCAGGAGAGAATACTTCATTCTGTTGGGAATGCGCAGGGATGGCCTGCAATAAAAAGATGATCATGCCCCAAATTGAAAGGCTTTGAATGGAAATAGACCGGAAGCGATTTATTATGTGCAGTAATGCATTTGTGAGGTTAGATAACTGAGGAGCAATTATTGTCATAGATCAGGCTGTTTTTGATTTTGCTCCTAAAGATAGTTTTTTCCGGTTCAGATTCAATAGCCAATTTGTCCTGGTGTATTTCTTGTAAGGGGGAGAGTTATAATGGCGACCGTTGTTCGTGGTTTGGAATTTATTTCAATAGTATAAGTTCGTTGAAGCATGCCAGTTCCATGAATCGGCATCGAATCGGTGCATGGAAGATTTAATTTCTCCAGTCTTGCTCCTCGCCGGGTTTGTTGTCCAGAATCTCTTCGATTTTCTTCATCACATCACCATCCAGTTTTTCCACAACATCCATGGCGCTCATATTCTGCTCTACCTGTTTTACGGTGGACGCTCCTGTAATCACCGTACTCACATTCTTATTCTTCAGGCACCATGCCAATGCCATTTGCGGCATAGTGATGCCAATGTCATTGGCTACAGAAACCAGTTTTTTTACTTTTTCAATTCTGGAATGTCCTTCTTCGGTGTCGAGCAAAATCTCTTTCAGCCAGCCATACTTCTGAAGGGCCAGACGCGATCCTTTCGGAATGCTGTCATTGTATTTTCCGGTCAGCAGTCCGCTGGCCAGTGGACTCCATATTGTGGTTCCCAGTCCGATATCTTTATAGAGCATGTCGTATTCCCTCTCTACCCGGTGCCGGTGAAACATGTTGTACTGAGGTTGTTCCATCAGCGGCGGATGCAGATGCTCCTGCCGGGCAAAATTATAGGCTTTCCGAATCTGCTCTGCACTCCACTCGCTGGTGCCCCAATAAAGTGCCTTTCCTTCACGGATCATTTGATCCATAGCCCATACGGTCTCCTCAATCGGTGTGTACAGGTCGGGTCGATGGCAGAACAGAAAATCCACATAACCGGTTTGCATCCGTTTCAATGACGCCTCGGTACCCTCTTTGATATGTTTGAAGGAGAGGCCTTTATCGTTTGGGCCATCGCCACCCCAAAAAATCTTGGTTGAGAGCACCAGGTCTGATCGCTTCCATCCGGCTTTTTGAATCACCTTACCCATGATCACCTCGGATGTGCCGTTTTCATAGCCCTCCGCATTATCAAAAAAATTCACACCTGCATCATACGCAGTCTTCATCTGGCTGTATGCGAGGTCTGTGTCTACCTGTTCTCCAAATGTTACCCATGATCCGAATGAGAGCGCTGATACTTTTAAACCTGACCGTCCTAAAAATCTGTATTCCATAACCTGACAAATTAGATTTGATAAAATTCGTTTTTTACTTTCTCTGATGGATTGCAATATATCTTCCTTCCTATATCAAAGATATGCTATTCAGTACTCTCCTTAAACTTTAACTCAGCCATATTCGTAATCCGTATCACGGATTGCCACGGATTGATGGATTTCACGGATTGTGTTTTTATAGCACAAGCCGTTTAAAGGTGAGGCTTTTACTTCCTGAAATCCATTACCCAGGAACTTGTGCACTTCAAATGAAGCTCCAATTATCTTTTCAGTAATGTCTTTGTATTTCAGTTCTACTGTCATAATTACAATCCGTGTAATCCTTTAATCCGATTCATCCGTGATTCAGACAACAGGTAATTCAATGATGAAAGTTGATCCTTTGTCTATTTCAGATTCTATTTTCAAACCACCACCATGCGCCTTCACAATATCATTGGTGATGCTTAGCCCCAAACCAGTCCCCTGAGTACCCTTCTTCGTGGTAAAAAACGGCTGCAGGATTTTGTCTTTGATCTCATCAGGTATGCCGGGACCGTTGTCCTGCACTTCGATGGTTACGGATTTGTCGGTCTGATGTGTTCGGACAATGAGTTTTGGGTGGTAACTAAACGACGAGACATCCCCCACCTCCGCTTGCGCTCCGGCACCCCCTTCAAAGGGGGACTTTATACTTTTCACTTTTGACTTTTCACTTTTATCCCTCATCGCGTCAAACGCATTATTACACAAATTCAAAATCACCCGTGAAAAATCTTCGGCGATTAGCGGCACCTGCCCAATCGATTCATCCAATTCCATTTGAATATCTACATTGATGGGATCCTTTCCTGCCCTCATTCCGTGGAAGGCCAGGTTTACGTACTCTTTCACTAAGGCATTCAATCCGGTTGGCTCCATTATACCGGAACCAGTTCGGGTGTGTTGAAGCATGGATTTTACGATACTATCGGCACGGGTACCATGCTCATGAATTTTTCGGAGATTGGCTTCAATGTCATCGAGGATTTCGAGGATGAGGGAGGAGGTTTCGTCATTTGCAGAGATCTCAACATCCCCCTGTTCGCTCCGCTCACTTCCCCCTCCTCCCTTCGCTGAAGCTTCGGAAGGCAGGTCGAAGGGGGACTTTTCACTTTTCACTTTTGACTTTTCACTCAAAACCTCCTCCCGTACCTCATCCACCAACTCCAGACTTAACTCCGAAAAATTATTCACAAAATTCAAGGGATTCTTGATTTCGTGGGCGATGCCGGCGGTAAGCTGGCCAAGGCTGGCGAGTTTTTCCTGCTGAATAAGCTGCTCTTGTGCTGCTTTCAGATTGTTATGAGCTTCTTCAAGATTTTGATACGCTTTTTCTATCTCTTTGGTTCTCTCTTTTACTTTTTCCTCAAGGTTGCTATATAGGGCTGAATTCTCAATAGAAATACCGATCTGGCCGGAGAGCATCTGCATCAGTTCGGTGCGGTTACTGTTGAATACACCTTCAATCAGGCTGTTTTCAAGATAAAGAAGGCCAATACTTTTACCCAGTGCCTTAATGGGAAGGCACATAACAGAAAGGGTGTTGTTTTGCTGTAAATAAGGATCATTTCGAAACCGGTTCTCAGTGCTTGCATTATCGAGTACCACATGTTCATCTGTTCTCCAACTGTAGTACAGGATTGATTCGGGCATTATTTTCAACTCATTCAGTGGTATGGATGGCAGTATTTCGATGATATCATTACCTGAAACCCCTATTGCCTCTATACAAAGTTCATTGTTTTTTTCGAGCAGTAAACAACCTCGTTCAGCACCGGCATTTTCTATCGTGATCGTGAGCAGATTGTTGAGTAAGGCATCATATTTAACCTGGCTGGCAATGCTTTGTGACGCTTTGATTACACTGGCCAGATCAAGCCTTGACTTGCTTGAAGTGGAAGTAGTGGAATCTTTATGCATTACAGGGTCTAACACAATATCTGTCTCCCTAAAAATGTCTGGGTAATGTTTCTCCAGTTTTCTGCATTTGGCATGGGCACCCCATTTTTGGTAGGCTTTCCATGCAGCTTCAATGTATGTACGGCTCTGTTTTTCCAGACCCTTGTCAAGGCAAAATTGTGCGGCTCTCTCGTTTGCAATACCCTCAACATGAATAAACCGATGTTGAGCTGCAAGCCGAATTGCTTTTTCATAAGATTGGAAAGCGGATTCAAAGTCGTTTTCAAGCGCAAAAAGCTCGGCATGCATCAAATGGTAATGCTGGCTGTAGTTTTCGGGGCAACCTTTTGCCCATACCTTCATATCTTTCAAGTGATTCTTGAATACACGAAGATACTTACGCTTGTCGCTGCTGTTTAAATTTCGGAAACAGGCTGCGATAGATAGTGAAGTATAAAAAGCTTGGGAAACCTGCTGCTGGTCTCCCACGAAATTATCAGCATACGATAAAACTGTTTCACTCTCTTTTAAAGCTTCAGGATATTCTTCATTCAGATAGAGAAAGGTACATCGTGCGGTGTGAAAAAAGCCGAGTTTGGTGCGGTTTCCCTCAGCTTCAAGTCTTTTTTGTGTTTTATAGCCATTAAACTTGTCGTCATCCCAGCTTCCGGGATCTGTTTTGTCGTGCAGTGCTTTGGCGATTTGATAGAAACATTCAAAAAAGTCGTATCCGCCTTGATAGTTTCTGATTAAAGTGATCTGGTCATCAGAATTATCCAGTATCTCTTTGAGATTCACTCCTGCATTTATTCTCGTTCTCAAATACAAGGCTGCTGTGTAGCTGGTGAAGATTTGGTCTCCATTCAGCACACACGCCTTTAAGGTATCCAGAATTTTATCAAAGTAATTATGAATGGGGATACGCCAGTGATTGTGAAAACATAAAACAGTGTAGCTAAGCCTCCATTTAATCAGCGGCGATTCGGTTCGCTGATGAAGTTTCAACGTGACATCCCATAAGTTGAAACCACGTTTTTGCATTTTCAGAGCCGAATTTACAACTACTGAAAAGCCCGAAAATCCCCATCCGCTGGCATCCGTATATCCATGTTTAATATAGAGTTCAATAATTTTGAATATCACCAGCATCATAAGGTTTTGATCCTGCTGATAAGCACTTGTGGCCAGATCTATTAAAAATTTATTTAGTGTTATTATCTCTTCATCTTCACATTTCTCCAGATTGAACAGGCTTTCAGGGTTTTTATATTTTGTTGAAAAGAGGAATAAATACTTCGCAAGCTGCAAGGCAGTGGCCGCCTGAATCGCATTTTTGTTTGATGGAAAGGTAATATCATAGAGTTTGGCTGCATCAAGTCCCAGCCTGAGCGATTCAACAGAGTTGCCAATGGTGAGATATAGAGATGAGTGGATATAGTAAACCTTCAATTTCTCAAATCGCGTCACGGAGTGTTCGAGTAACTCCCTGAAACAGGCTTCTGCAAGGTCAGGATTTTGATTAAGATATTCACACTCACCCAGTTCAATAAGAACATTGTAGGTAAGGGTGTATTGATTATTCCAACTTTTGTCTCCCAGCAAATTTTTTCCCATCGTGAGAAATCGAACGCCTAAACTGTAGGAATTAGAGTCTTTGGCTTTTCTGCCTGCATTCAGACAGAGCTCTGCAACTGTGACCTTTTCATTACTGTCTGTAATGAGGGTGGCACTGAAAACAAAGTGGTTTACTACCTCAAAAATGTCGTCTTGCAATTGTGACTGATTCCGGCTTTTCAATAGCAAGCGGCCGGTTTTTAAATGAAAGTAGGGTCTTTCTATATCTGGTATTAGGTTGTAGGCCGCTTGCTGAACCCTGTCGTGCGTGAAGGAAAACTGAACATTTTTAACGTATAGTGTTGAACCGGTATCTGAGTAATTCGGGGTGGACTTAAGTGAAAGTGTTCGGTAGTTCAGGTCGATGGCGCTGATGTATCTTTCTTGAATTGCCGGCTTCAGGCTCTCGAAAACTTCTGCTTCCGCGGTTTCTGTAATATCGGAAAGGTCACTCAGATTGAACGTATTTCCTAAAACCGAGGCATGCTGCAAAATTTTCTGTGTGGTTTCAGACAGGCTGGTTAACCCTTTGGTCATCAGGTCAATAACATTTTCAGTATAATCAAGCGCTTCTATCTCTTTCCGATTCCAGGTCCAATGTTCAATCGGATCGTACTGAACAAGATGTTTATTGAAAAGGGTTTTTAAAAAACTATGAATGAAAAACGGATTTCCTTTTGTCTTGCTAAATACGTGCGAACCGAGTTCAGTTGCCTTTGTGACCGGCATGCCAAAACTGTCGGCTGTAATCTGCACAGTTGTATCGATATCGAGTGATTCAAGATGAATGGTTTTGATGATACCCCCAGATTCACGAATCTGTTTCAGTGTTATCATCAGGGGGTGGCCTTGCTGTACTTCCAGTTCCCGGTAAGCCCCGAGAAGCAACACTCGATCATCACGGGGATTTTGAAGAATACGTTTCACAAGGTTCAGGGATGACCAATCGGCCCACTGAAGGTCGTCAAGGAAAATGACCAGCGGGTTATCAGAAGTACTGAATGCGTAAATAAAATCGAGAAGTACCATGTTGAATCGCGACTCTTGTTCAGCCGGCTGCAGTTTGGGAACAGCAGGCTGCTCCCCGATAATGAGTGAAAGCTGCGGTATTACATCCGTGATGAGGGCTGCATTATCACCTAAAACAGAAATGATCCTGTGCTTCCAGGCATTAATGATATCTTCGTTTTCCGATAAAAGGTTTTTTATGAACTCTTTGATGGCTTCAATAAATGCGAAATAGGGAATATCTTTTTTAAGCTGATCAAACTTTCCACTTATAAAAGTGCCTTGTTGCTGGATAATTGGAAATTTTGCCTGCCTGATAAGTGCTGATTTTCCCACCCCCGAGTATCCTGAAACAAGTGCCATCATCGATTTCATTTTATCGAGATTCTTGTAATAACCGGTTAACTCCTCAATCTCTTTTTCACGCCCATAGAGTTTTTGTGTTTGCCTGTACTTTACAGTTACATCACGCAAGCCGGCCTTGAATTCAATGAGAGAAGAGCCGTTTTCTGCATGTTTTTTGATCAGTTCCAGATCTGTTTTTAACCCGGCAGCAGTTTGGTACCGGTCATCAGGATTTTTTTCCAGCAGTTTGAAAACCACCTGTTCAAGGCCGGCCGGCAGACCGGAAATCAGGGAACTCAAAGAGAGTGGTTTTCTCGACAGGTGAAAATGAATGATTTCCAGGGGATCCACAGAGTCGAATGGAAGCTTGCCGGCGAGAAGTTCATAAAGTAATATTCCGAAAGAATAGAAATCGCTGCTGTGAGTAACTGAGTAAACGGTACGGCCGGTCTGTTCCGGAGAGATATAGTTGAACGTCCCCTCAATTTTATCCACATTCAACATCTCATTGTTTTCGGTGCTGAAGTTAGAAGAAATGCCAAAATCAATCAGTTTCAGGATTCCGTCACCGGTAATCATGATATTACCTGTAGAGATGTCTTTGTGTATTACACCATATTCATGCAGGTAGTGGAGAATACCAGCCAACTCAATTGAATAGTTCAGTACATGCTTGAGGGGTTGCTTAGATTTGAACAGGAGGCTTTTCAGATTCTGGCCTTCAATATATTCCATTACCAGTGAAGCAGTTTTGCCATCAAACAGAAAGTCGTACGCCTTTGGAATGCCCGGGTGGTCGAGGCTTTTCAGGATATCATATTCGTGACCGAGCCTGGATATTTTCATCAGATCGGTATTCTGAGACACAGACTGCTTCAGGATTACTTTTGTATCATCAGAAATACGCCTGGCAAGTACAATTTTATGGTCATTATTAGAAAGGAGCGTTTCGGTGATATCATAATGATTCAGCAGGGCAGAACTGTCCGGAATGCTCATATACCACCTTTTCTCATAGAGATCAGGCCATATCGCCACAGGTTTTCTGTGATCGCTTCATACTGTTTCATTGAGCTGTAATGGTTGCCGTGATTTACATCATTTCGCAGCCCGAATTTTCTAAGAAAAATTCCGAATTTCCATAACTTTCGTGACATTGTGTGAAGATGCCTTAGCGATGGTTTTGTGAATTGCGTGATGTCTTCATATGAAAATTCAATAAAACCGCACTGTTCGGCATTGTTTTTATGTTCATCGATCGTGTCTAAATCGTTAATTGACCAGCCATTTAGCCATTCATGCAGTAGTTTTTCACCATTTACAGATAGAGGCCTTTCTGTTCTCAAATATTCAGCACAAATCAAACGACCCCCTGGTTTCAGTAATCTGTAGGCTTCTCTGTAAAAATCCATTTTATTGAAAGCATGGCATAAGCTCTCGCATGCCCAGACCAGGGTGAAAGACTCATCCGGAAAATCGGTACAGGCATAATCTTTTACATGGAATTCTACCCGGCCATTTGTTCCTCTTCTTCTTGCATGTTTATTCGCTTTGATTACCTGATGTGGCACCAGGGTAATTCCTGTGACATGAACATCAAAATGTTCAGCAAGCCAAACGGCACTGCCTCCCTGCCCGCACCCGGCATCGAGAATAAGGTCCCCATCAGTTACCCCGGCTCTCCGGGCCATAACCCGGTTCATATTGTGCAGCGCTTCTTCATGAGATTTGGTCAGATTATCGTAGTAACCGAAGTGCACCGATCTGTTATCCTTTCCAAACCACAATATTCGGTAATCGAGCCGTGTGGCGTCATAATAGCTTACGATGGATCTTTTATATTCAGGAGTCATGTTATGATTAGCCCTTTAATGCCCAATTTTCCTGAAGATCATTCGGTATACGGAACCCGGATTCTTTACCTTGCCTGAAGTGAATGGAAAGAACGGCAACCATGATTCCGCCAAAAATGGATATCAGCTCCAAAATGGCATCATCTTCCAGTTTTTCTACCGGTTCCCCGGATTCCAGGTCATGCAGTATGTTATGCATTTTACCAAGATGCAGGTCAATAGAGTGGCTGCCAGAGAATTTTATTCCGAATAAAGTCAGGATTCTGGAGAGTAATTTTGCAAAAAAACC
>PWLN01000257.1 GCA_003559375.1 Balneolaceae bacterium
CCCCCTTTTTAGGGGATGACACCCCCCTGCCCCCCTTTTTAGGGGATGACACCCCCCTGCCCCCCTTTTTAGGGGGGAATTACTCAGGACTATCTTTTTCCCAAAAAAAAAAAACGATCACGTTAAACCGAACGATTCCAACATAACGATCACTTTGGGATAGGATCTTCGAGCGCTCATGGAAAGTTTTTAAAAATCTCTCCACTCTCCGTCTTTAAAAGGGGGAGCCGGTGGGGGTATAAAAAAAATTTCTTCTCAAATAGCCAGAGGAACCCGTTCTTAATCCCAAGGCCAATGAGTGAGATTATAAAAAGCTGCCGTAGTTGATGAAGATTTGGAGCATTACTCAATGTTAAATAAGTCCCCTGCTCTCAACAATTGCTCTCTTCCACAATATAAAGAGGCCGGTTCAGGACGTTTTTATTGATGCGGCTGATGTATTCCCCGATGATGCCGATGGAAAGCAGCTGCACCCCGCCCAAAAAGGCTACGGTGATGATGAGAGACGTCCACCCGGTGATGGTTCTCTCCAGGATAAAGTGAGAGCCGAGGGCATACAGCAGGATCAGAAATGATAGAAACGAGACCATAAACCCCGCCTGGGTAACCAAACGCAGGGGGCGATGGCTTAGCGAGGTGATGCCGTCCAGGGCAAAGTCGATCATTTTTTTTAACGGGTAGCCGGTTTTACCGTGCCTGCGCGCATCCCGTTCGAACTCCACATACGTTTGGCGAAATCCCATCCATGCGATCTGGCCCCGCAGAAATTTATTTTGTTCAGGCATCAGCCTAAGCATCTCCACCACTTTGCGGTCGATCAGGCGAAAGTCGCCCGCATCCAGGGGAATGTTGAACGAGGTGAAGCGCTGCAGAATGCGGTAAAATAATTTGGCAGTAGATTTTTTAAACCACGACTCGCCATTCCGCCTGGTGCGCTTAGCGTATACCACATCGTAGCCCTCTTTGTACTTCTTGTACATCTCGGGAATGAGTTCCGGCGGGTCCTGCAGGTCTCCATCCATGATTACTACCGACTGCCCCCGGCAGTGATCCAGCCCCGCCGAGACGGCAATTTGATGGCCGAAGTTGCGGCTGAAGCTGATGTATTTTACATTGGAATTCTGCCCGGCCAGTTCTTTGATTTTTTTCAGGGTGGCATCGGTGCTTCCGTCGTTGATGAGGAGGATTTCGAAGGAGGATGTAACTTCATGCAGGGAGTTATTGAGTCTTATGGTTAGCTCATTCAGATTATCTTCTTCGTTGAAACATGGTATTAGTAATGAAATAGTCATGAACTGAGATGTAACAGTGGCAGAATATTTATATCAAATATGATTATGACCAGTTTCACTTTTAGCCTGAAATTAAATATGCAATGTGGATAATCATCTTTAATCATCAACACTACAAATTTATCATTTATTGAAACTTCATCTCGAACAACATGCTTGCAAGTTCATTTTATATATTTCTCATTTACTTCAACGAAATTATTGAAAGAACAAAATTTTTATTCTCCGTATCGGGTTCATGAACACAAATGATTTGATCTTGATCATGAAAAAATCTTGGCCAAAAAATAAGTTCCGGGTATCGTTCTGATACCATTCCTGCTGAATCAGAATAATGAGCAATGATTTTATTCTCCAGTTTATCATAGACTGCATAATTTTCAATTGTTCGGTTTGCTTGATTCTTAGTGTATTTAATAAATATATAGCGTTCCGTTTCAATCAGGGGATGAATGATTGCAAATCGCCTTGTATAAGTCTGATAATTAACAGCATCATATAGAGCACCCAAAGGCATTGTTAGTTTACCTAAATTCAATCTGTATTTTAGATAGATATTCATTTCATGATCAATCAAGTATGTATTATAAGAATCCACCCAGGGAGTGTATAGTTTGCTATTATTCGTTTTTTCAAGATATCCCATAAATGCATACTGTTTCCTAAAACGATATACAGAATCCGGATAATTACTGAACAAGGTGCTAAATTTGTTGTTGTGAATATTGATACTCCATAAAGGGCTAAAGCCATCTTCATATGAAGGTTGTATCCGGTCGTTTTCAACCAGTAAGTATCCGGAATCCAGAAAAGCAATGCTGGATGTTAGTGAAAAAGGTGGTTTTGGTAAATCCAACTCTTTTATAAAGCCGCCGTGCAAATCATATATATTGATCATATGACGATCTGCTATTGCCATACGATTATTATTTTTATCTACTGCCCAGCCGAATATGGTTTCATACTCTCCAGGACCTTGTCCTATATTTTCGAAAGTAGAAAGATACTTCCCGTTCTTGTCAAAATATTTTATGTTACTACCGGTATTAATCAATACCAGAGAATCAACTATTGCAAGTCCCCATATATTTCGAAAAAAAGCCTCTTCTTTTGTGTCTAATGGTATCAGAGAAACATCAACAGCAATATTGTCAAGTTTAAGAGGTTTATTTAAATCGATTGGAATATCAAGTTCCGTGAAATCCGGGTGTTTCTCAAACAAAGAATCCGGCAGATAAAGATTTGGCTCAAATAATTCATCTCTTGTACAACCAGGTATGACGAATAATACAATTAGAATATATATCAACACATATTTCATAAAAGCAGGATGATCCTTTTTAAATTTATATTTATACCTTATCCCTTCATAATATAGCCAAGAAAGAATAAGGTATTATTTATTATTTACAATTGATTATTGTACACAATCCTTAATTTGCCACCAATAAGGTATTGCACAAAAATGATCACCATGTGCATTTAAAACACATTTACCATTATTAAGCTGAGGTTGGTTTTGGCAATAACTATTATCGCCTCCACCTGTAGTACCATAGGCCAAGGACATCAACCCAGTTACACTAAAATTCGAATCATTGATTGTTGTGTTTACATTCAGCATCATCATTCCTGCGAACATGCAACCTGCCACGATAGCAAGGATCTTTTTCTTTATTTTCTTC
>PWLN01000455.1 GCA_003559375.1 Balneolaceae bacterium
GCATATTCTTCGATTTACCCCACATTCCAAAGTCCGTTTACGTACGGCCAAAATATAACTCCATGCTTTCCGTACTAAGAAAAAGGCAATAACTAAACATCTTACCATGCCTCAGCTACTCAAAAAGTTATCATTCCAGATTAATCACCCCCAGCCTCTTTCAGCATCCTGATATATTCTTCCAAGAAACTCATCTTCCGGTAATGATTATCTTGACTTCTGGGTTAAATGTGTGAACCTGAAACCGGCCTATCCTTAAAAGATTTTTTATTCGTTTTGAAGGAAGGAATATAGAACGTGCCTATCGGCACTTTCTCACATTGGGTATGGTTACTCCCAGGAATACCCCAAAGGGATCGCTATGCGGAATTCACTGGGTTACCATATCGGCCGTCCGCAAGCGGACTAAATTATGCAATACATGACATGAAGCAGGCACTCACATTATGTTTAAATCTTGAAGCTGTGTTTGAAGTTTTGCGAGGCTGGTTTCTGCATCGGCTTTTTTTTGTTTTTCTTTAGCCACAACATCATCAGGCGCATTTTCCACAAAGCCCTTATTGGAGAGTTTGCCATTCACACTCTTCAGAAAACCTTCGAGCCTGCTGATTTCCTTCTGAATACGATCGCGTTGCTTTTCAAGATCGATTAATCCTTCAAGGGGGATATAAATTTCCGATCCGTCAATAACTGCAGCAGCAGAAGCTTTTGGTTTGGATAGCGTAAGATTAACAGTGAACTTCCGGACCGGCAAAAGTTTATTATAGATCCATCCGGCATTTTCAAGTTGCATGCCAAGAGGTTCTGTTTTCGGTTTTAACAGAATGGTTAATACCGATTTTGGAGCCAGATTCATATCAGCCTGTATGTTGCGAATGGCTGATACATGGGCCTGAATAGTTTGAAAGAGTTTCTCATCTTCGCGGTATTGAGCATCTGGAATGGATGGCCAGTCGCTGATTGTAAGTGCTTCATTCGGTTTCCGAAACCTGATTCGCTGCCAAATTTCCTCAGTGATAAACGGCATAAACGGGTGAAGCATTTTCATCAGGACTTCAAAAAAGCCGAGTGCCCTTTCGAGTTTTTCCTTAGGCATAGATTGTCCGGGTTTGTCGCCCTTGCATAATTCTATGTACCAATCACAAAAATCATCCCAAATGAGTGAATAGATTTTTTTCAGAGCCTCATTCAGCCTGTAGTTGGTGAAATCATCTTCCATACCGATAAGGGTCAAACGGATTCGTTCCGACATCCATGTATCCGCAAGGTTTTCCGGATCAATTTCTGTTGAAGGAGTGTAATGTTCACCATCTTCCATGTTCATGGAAAGAAATCTGAAGGCGTTCCAGATTTTGTTGGAGAAATTTCGACCCTGTTCACATAGGGCCTCGTCAAAAAGAAGGTCGTTTCCAGCCGGCGACGAGAAGAGCATCCCCACCCGGGTGCCATCGGCCCCGTATTTTTGGATCAGATCGAGAGGGTCGGGGGAATTGCCAAGTGATTTAGACATCTTACGTCGCTTTTGATCGCGAACAATGCCGTGATAATAAACATTTGAGAACGGTTTTTCGCCTGCAAATACATATCCGGCCATAATCATTCGTGCTACCCAGAAAAACATGATTTCGGGTGCTGTAACCAAATCTCCCGTTGGATAATAATACTCCAGCTCCCGATTTGCTTTTTTATTTTTGATGAATTCCGGGTCAAAAACCGAGAGCGGCCAAAGCCATGATGAGAACCAGGTATCCAGAACATCTTCATCCTGTTTGATATCGGCACGATTCAGGTCATAATTGCCTGACTTAACTTTTGCCTTTTCGATAGCTTCATTCTCAGTTCTGGCAATAACGTACTCGGATTCTCCATCACCATAGTACCATGCCGGTATTCGGTGCCCCCACCAAAGCTGCCGCGAAATACACCAGTCACGGATATTTTCCATCCAGTTCCGGTAGCTGTTCTTGAATTTCTCCGGGTGAAAACGAATGTTGTCGTTCATCACATTATCGAGCGCGGGCTTGCCGAGTTCATTCATTCGAAGGAACCATTGCAGGGACAGGCGCGGTTCAATCACGGCATCGGTGCGCTCAGAATATCCTACTTTGTTGTTCATGCCTTCTACCTTTATCAGCAAACCGGCTTTCTCAAGATCCGCGACAATCAATTTTCGTGCTTCAAATCTGTCTTTCCCCTCATAAAACCCGATTCCATATGCAACTGTACCATCGGGGTTCAGCATGTCTACAATCTCAAGATTGTGTTTAAGGCCGAGCTCGTAGTCGTTCGGGTCGTGGGCCGGAGTTATTTTCAGGCATCCGGTTCCGAACTCAGGATCTACATATTCATCAGCAATAACCGGAACTTCCCGGTTTACCATAGGGATAATGGCTGTTTTTCCAACCAGGTGGCTATAACGTTGATCATCCGGATTTACACACACAGCGGTGTCGGCCAGGATGGTTTCGGGGCGGGTGGTGGCGATGGTGACAAATTCGCCTGAGTCTTTTACAGGGTATTGTACGTAATACAGTTTAGACTGCATTTCCTTGTGAATAACCTCTTCGTCGCTCAAGGCAGTTTGAGCAGAAGGATCCCAATTTACCATTCTCTGGCCGCGATAGATATATCCGCGTTCATACAGATCAATAAAACAATCAATAACGGTTTCGTAGAGCTCAGTTTCAAGTGTAAAACGGGTTCGTTTCCAGTCGCAGGAAGCTCCGAGTTTTTTGAGTTGCTGAAGAATGATACCGCCGTGTTCACGAGTCCAGTCCCAGGCGTGTTCCAAAAAATCTTCACGGCTCAGATCCCGTTTGGTGATGCCCTCTTTTCGCAGCTTTTGAACTACTTTTGCTTCAGTGGCAATCGAGGCATGGTCGGTTCCGGGAACCCAGCAGGCATTTTTACCGAGCATTCGTGCGCGGCGGACCAGTACATCCTGTATGGTGTTATTGAGCATATGCCCCA
>PWLN01000329.1 GCA_003559375.1 Balneolaceae bacterium
AATATTTACGACGCACTGAAAGAGTGCGAAGACCTTCTCGACCAGTTTGGCGGACATGAATACGCAGCCGGCCTCACCATGGACTTATGCAACCTGGAAGAATTTCGAAACCGGATGAACAGAATTGCCACCCAATCGCTTAATGACAACGATTTTACACCCGAGCTGGAAATCGATACAGACCTTGCGATTGAAAAAATTGACCTGAAATTCTGGAAGCTATTAACCCAATTTGAACCCTTTGGTCCTGGCAATCTGCGTCCGACATTTGTGAGCAGGGATGTCTGTGTTGAAGGTTTGCCCACTATTGTAGGCAACGGGCATTTGAAGATGAAAATCCGCCAGGGCGATTCCCAGGTATTTGACGCAATCGGGTTCAATATGCATCACTATGAACCGCAATTACGAAACTGCAGCAGAGACCGGATCGATGTGGCCTACGTTCTGGAAGAAAATTTCTGGAACGGCCGCCGTACCATCCAGATGCGCCTGAAAGATGTGCATATTACGCAATGCGCTTAGCGCCAAGCGCTCAGCATACTGGTTATTCATAATTATTTCTTTTTTAACAATTCAATCATTGACAATAGAAAGATAACATCCGAAAACTCAACACTACCAAAAAACGAGGAGTTACCCCAAAATTTCTGATCTCTAAATTATATGAAATGAAATTTCAATATTTTAAGATTATGTATAAATAGAAATCGTATTATCATTTTTAGTTCGGCCTTGAAACTGTTGGCGGGTACAGGGTGTTTTCAGATACGCGTTGGCACAATTTTATACCGGCTGACATTTTGATTACTGAGACGGTAGTAGATGGACCATTAAAATTGTGCCGCGTAGCTGAAAAACCCGCCGCCAAGAGTTTCACAGCCTTGATTTTTTGGTTCTTTTGTATCAAGACAAAAGAACAAGAGACAGTTTAAATGTTGATTCGGATTTCAATGAAAAAAATGGGATAAGATCAGGAAAAAATATCCATTGTATCAAAAATCAAAAGCCCTTATCTTAATAAGTCTGTGAGGGACTGTAGCTCAGTTGGTAGAGCAATGGACTGAAAATCCATGTGTCGGCGGTTCGATTCCGCCCGGTCCCACACGAAATTAAAGCCCTGTAAGACATAGAAATATGTAACTGCAGGGCTTTATTTGTTTAACGAATGATGGTGTCTTTTATCCACATGGGGACAGCGCGGATACAATAGAATGCTTTACCCACATTTTTGAAAGTGAATTATCTGTACACGATTCGTAATGTTTTAATCTATTTACTTTGAATTTTTGCTACAGGGTTCCCTTTCATCCCTTCTTCTACGTGATGGGCAATAAATTTTGCAAACCTTGAAATATTATTTGATGTACTGGCTTCTTCAAGAGATTGCATATATTCATCTCTTTCCTCTACCGGTAACACTGTCCATGGATACCCGCCGGACGCAAGCATTACGTTCATTAAAAATCTTGCCATACGTCCATTCCCATCCATATATGGATGTATGTAAACAAATATGAAATGCCCCAACACAACCCGAACTGATGCACTTTCCTCTTTTTTCAATAACTCAAAAAAAGCAGGCATCATATCCCGCACTTCTTCACTTCGGGGTGGTACATACTTAGAGTTCTGTATCCATACTTGATTGGAACGATAACCGGCAAGATCAGAAGCTTTTATGATGCCTGCTGTTACACTTGGAGCGAATAATTCACGATACCAATCCCCATGTGCTTCATCTGCTACTTTGCCAGCATTTTCACCCTCTATTACTTTTTCAACACAATTTTTCACTGATTGAAAGGCTTGCCAATAGCCACGTGCTGCCATAGCATTTCTTTGTTCTCTGTCTTGTGCAATATTTTCAGGGCTCCAATCTCCTGCTCGAACCCGATTTATTAATTCAGCAGTCACTTTATATCCCTCTATAGAAAGTGAATGATAGGCATCTGTTACAAACAGATCATCAATTTCCTTTAAATACTTATCAGCATCTTTAGGAATACCCGGTGAAGCAGGGAATACTTTTATAACTACCTTTCGCATTTCTTCCCACATCAGATTAATCCTGTTTACATAAGGAGATTGTTTCCTGTCTGTTTTTGTTATCTCAGTTTTTCTATTGAATGGATCACTTTCTCTTATTTTATAACCGGCAGACTCCATTGTTTTGATTATTTCATCGGCAATTCTATCCCTGCCGATGTTTCGATAGGCGCCTGCTATTCTCCCTGCTATTGTACTATGGCCACCCTCAAGTAATGGCCTCAATATTTCAGATGAATCACGAATCATCTCTAAAGCTGCTTTTGCGTCTATAGATTCATTTATAAAATAACGAGGTGCACAAGCGATCAATCCGGAAGCAACGGTATAAAGATTCAACCCGTCCACCTGTTTAATTTCATAATGAGAAGGCAATTCTGCTTTGATATCCAATAATGAAGTATCATGTGGCAGTGCAGTCGGTTT
Organism: Balneolaceae bacterium; assembly: GCA_003559375.1. Classification (GTDB taxonomy): domain Bacteria; phylum Bacteroidota; class Rhodothermia; order Balneolales; family Balneolaceae; genus Rhodohalobacter. Next base: position 2,473 of record PWLN01000329.1, read on the forward strand.
ATTCCGCGCTTTTGGTGATCGTACTATAAGCTGTGCAGGCACTTTTCTGTTTCCAACCAAATAAGAGAGAGATTGTTCAGGAGATATACACCATCTATTATCGAAACGATGGGCCAGGTACTTTGCACAAAATCCCCAAAAGGATGTATACCAAGAAGTACTGCTCCCGGGATCTTCATTTGGATCAGCTGGTATATACCATCCTTTCATTACTCTTCTTGTAAAACCATTCCTCAATAACCTCACTCGATGTGTTTGAGATAGTTCTTTAGATCGTATAGCAACAATTCTATTTACATCTTGAAGCTCTTTAAGCTTTTCAAGAGATTCTGCAAGTTTTACTTGTGGAGAAGCCATTACAAATCTTACTCTACCATTTATACTAAAATTAGCTTATTCAAATGTATAAAAATTAGCTTATTAATGTGTACTATTATTAGCTTATTCTATTGCATACTTAATAATATCAC
>PWLN01000159.1 GCA_003559375.1 Balneolaceae bacterium
CCTCAGAGATAAGCCGAAGCGAAGCGGGTCAATCTACGATCAAATGATGGTGTACGCAAAGCGGGTGACTCGTGGCCACAACGATTAACCAGTATTCGGTCGGGCTTCGGCTGGACGCAAAACAATACATCAACAGCAGCAAGTTGTCGGCCGCAGAGACACGCAGGCTGTCGGCGGACATTAACAAGGCCCGCTCACCGATGGACAAGTTTGTCCGCGATCAAGAGCGGATCAACTCGGCGTTGCAAAAAGGGGCGATCGACCAGCGGACCCATGCACGGCTAATTCAGTCCTCTGCAGCGAGACATGGCGTCCTCAACAAGCAAGTCAAGCAAAGTAATTTTGAGTTTCAGGCGTTTGCGTCGAAGGTGTCGGGGTCTGTCGTTGTTGCCTTGACGACGTACATCACGACGGCAAAGAAGGCATGGGACGCCACCCGCCAGCTTCAGGGTGAGATCGACAAAACCGCCAAAGCCGCCACCAAATTAGGGGCCACGTTTGACGAACTACAGGGACTCAGGCTAGCGGGGGCAGAGCTTGCTGGAGTCGATGATTCACAAATCGACCGTGCGGCAAGGCGAGTGCAAATCAACCTTGCCAAAGCGGTTGCCGGCGATACCGCACTGCAAGAGACGTTTCAGCGTCTCGGTGTCGACGCGTCGCGAGCACTGGCATCCGGGCCGCTGGAGGCGATCAAAGCCATCGCGGAGGGGATGCAGGGAATCGAGACGCAGGCCGAGAGATTGCAAGTCGCCGACAAACTGTTTGGAAAGGCAGGTGCGGAAATTGTCGGGATGCTTCAGTCGGGTGCCGACGCGATTCAGGAGGCGGCGGATTTCCAAGCTAAGTGGGGATCGCTTACCGACGCGCAAGTGATCTCCGTCGAAACGCTGAACGACATGCTTGGGCGTGGCACCGTAGCGATGGATGGGCTGAAAAACATCGTGGCCGCAGAACTGGCACCGGCGATGATTACGCTGGTAGAGGAGTTTGGCGAGTTCGAGAACTTATCGCAAAAGGCTCGGGCAGCGGCTTTTGCAATGTCGGCCGGATTCGCGTCAATGGCTGGCATGGCAAAGGACGTGATGGACTCCGTCAGCCTGACTGTAAAAATCATGCAAGCCGCCAAAGACCGCGATTTTTTCAACCTGTCGTTGAATGTTGCCAAGGCGTCGGCGATGGAGTTCGACGGAGCGAAACGCGGCTTCGACAAGTTTATGGCGAACCGTGCAAGGTTTGAGGAAGAGGCGAGCAAAAAGGCAGAGCAGCGTGAGCTAGAGCGGGCGAAAATCGTGCAAGAGGCAATGAGCGAAGCCACGGAAACGCAGGAGGAAACGATTGAAAAGTCAATCGACATGTTCGAGCGGCAAGCCAATGCGGCCATGAAGGCTGCGGAGCAGCATTTCGAGCAAGAACGTCGCCGCGCGATGAAGATCCGGCAAGACCTAGCGGCTGGCCCAGGCACGGGCATGGAAGCAGGCGGAGCGGATGCCGTGCGGTTTATGGCTCAGCAGCAGAACGCGGCAATCGCCGCGGCTGTGATGCCAAACCAGCCGACACCAGGAGAGGACGAGATTTTGCGGGAAGCAAAAAAGCAGTTTATCGAGCTTCGCAAGATCGAGCAAAAGCAAGAGAGGCAGGTCGAGACGCTGCGTGAGATGCTCGCCGTGGCCCGTCAAAACGGATTCAGGAGGATCGATTGATGGGCACCGTCATCGGGCAGCAGCGTCAGGGCGACATTCGGGTGCGGTCGAGTCGCGTCGGCCCAGTCGTTGAGCAGACTATTGTTTACAAGGTTCGGGCCGACAGCAAATTCGAGCCGGACGCATCGGTGATCCTGTCGCCGGGGTTGCCTCGTGTTGACCAGAGCGTGACCAGCGATGGCTGGGCGGTCTGTCGGTCGGTCGCAGCAGTACGCAGTGAAGAACACGCCGAAGTCTGGAACGTCACCGCTGAGTTTTCCAGCGAGATCGAGGAAGGGCAGCAAAACCCGGCGCCGGGGACGAACCCAGAACTGTGGGTGCCGGTTTACGAGACAAAAAGCACGCGTTTGGAAGAGCACGTCACCAAGGACATCAACGACGTCGCTGTCTCCAACTCCGCCGGCCAGCCGTTCGAGAACGGCCTGGTCATCACGCGGCTGATCCCGATCTGGGACTTTTTTCAGTTTGAATCGGCAGCGATCGACGACGAAACGATCCTGGAGAGAAACGAGACGGTCAACGACTCCACGTTTCGCGGCCGAGACGCCAAGACGTTGCTTTGCACGATCGTCTCATCCGTGATCGGCTTTTATTTCGGTGCGCCGAGAAGGCTGACGCAGTATCAACTGCACTACAACCGCAAAACGTGGCAGCACCGCCGGCTCGACGTCGGAACCATCTTTTTGGACGGTGGCGACCGCAAGCCGTTTCTTGATGACGACGGCGAGACGGTCATCACTGGAGCACTCAACGGCACGGGCGGCAAGGCCACTGGTTCACCGCCAAAGCCAGCCGAACTGACGTTCGACATTTACGAAACGAGTAGCTTTGGCTTTTTGAGGACGTAATGGCAGACCTGACCCAAACGGCGGCGAATGTGAAGCTACAGTCGGTCGGCAGCGTGACGGTCGACGTCGCCGGAGAGGCCCTGACGCAAGGCCAGCCGTGTCGGCTGGCAAACGGCAAGTGGTTCCGCTGTGAGGCGGGAGACGGTGCGGCCAATGCGGAATGCGGTGGACTGGTGTTGACGCCAGCAGCAACGAATGGGCGTTTCTGCCGATTGCTTCCTGGTGCCGAGGTGGACCTAGGGTCAACGCTCGTTGTGGGCGAGGTGTATGTCGTGTCGAACAACATCGGAGCCATTGCGCCGATTGACGATCTGGGTACCGGCGACTTTGTCACCCCGCTTGGGGTCGCCTTAGCTGCCGACGCCCTGAGGTTCGATCCGCAGC
>PWLN01000442.1 GCA_003559375.1 Balneolaceae bacterium
CCAATTCCTGTTTGAAATGCACTTACGGTAATGTCGTCCCGCATTCGCATATAGGCCCCATAGGTGAGTATCAAGCCCCAAGCGGCACCCGTATCCCAGGCATTTTGTGTGAGGGCTTCAAGCCACAAACCGGGCTGTTTAAGTGACGACCAGTCCGGTGTAAACAGGTACGCGACCCCCGCACCGCTGCCGGGCAATGTCAGGGCTTTGATAAGCGAGATCACCAGCACGAGCAACAGTGACGGAATAAGCAGCATATTGATGCGCTCAATACTCTTAACACCTTTCAGAATAATAAGAGCTCCGCAGAACATCATCAAGTCATAAAAGACAGACGGCAACGCCGAGCTCTGAAAACCGGACCATACCAAATCTGCTTCTTCCACACTTTGCGGCAGCGCGTTGATAATGGATTCCAGAAGGTAATAGGCACACCATCCTGCAACCACGCTATAGTAAAACATAATAGCTGTTGCCACAAAGCCTATAAACGAACCCATCCAGGCAAATTTTTCGCCAACCAGCTTGATAAACGACCCTACCACCCCTTTCCTGCCATGGCGGCCTATACCATATTCTGCTATGATAAGTGGTATCGACCATATAAACAGAAAGGTCAACCACGCTATAAGGAATGCGCCTGCACCGTCTTCCGTGCCGTTCTGTGCAGCGATGCGGGGAAAACGCCAAATATTCCCGGTACCAACAGCAATTCCCAATACGCTCAGTATCAGCCCAAGTCTTGTTGAAAAACGTTCACCTTTCAAATTGGATGGATTCATCAGAATAAATCATCGGTTTTAGTCCGCCTTGTTGATAATCATTTTTTGGTTCAGATACAAATAGCAGATATCGGGATGAAAAACCTTTGCGCTTTGAAAAAATGATTCGGTATCTTGAATGCTTATTTGGTTTTTTTCTGAAAATACCGGGCATAGTTGCCCGTTAATGTAGCTTGTTTACAACCAATTCAACCGGCATCAATACTCAGAATTAACAGCATCAGTAACTACATGGATTTATCCGCAATTTTCGGGCAGCATCGTACGCGAAATCTGTTTTTTGCTACCATCAGTTTCACCTATGCCTTTATCATCTATGTGATGACTGTGGCACCAACGGCTTCCTTTTGGGATCCGGCTGAATATATTGCCATTTCTCACACCCTGCAGGTAGCGCATCCGCCAGGATCGCCTTTTTTTGCGCTTGTGGGCCGGGTAGTTTCCATGTTTATTCCAGCTGATTATGTTGCACTAAGCATCAACATGATCAGTGTTACTGCATCCTCGTTTACCATCATGCTTCTGTACCTTATTGTAGTACGCCTTATCCAGGAGTGGAAAGGGCCTGCAGATGAAATGGGAACCATGGATTTAATCGGCCTTTATAGCGGCGGACTCTTTGCAGCGCTTACCTTTACCGTAACACATACCCACTGGTTCAATGCTGTGGAAGCGGAAATGTATGCCTCATCCATGTTTTTTACTGCACTCGTTGTGTGGCTTGCACTAAAGTGGGCGTCGAACCATGATGAACCTTTTTCCGAGCGCTGGCTCATTTTAATTGCATATATCTTTGGACTGGGAATTGGTGTTCACCTGCTCAATTTGCTTGCCCTTTTCTTTGTAGCCATGATAGTTTACTTCAAACGATTTGAGTTTTCAATTCTCTCATTTCTCGCAATGATGGGTATATCGATTGTGATATTTCTGGCTATATATCCCGTAACCATTATACTGATTCCAACCTTTGCTGGTCAGGTTGGAGGTATGACATACGGGTTGATCGGTCCTCTTACATTTGTGATACTTTTTGTTCTGGCAGTTGCATATGGAATTTATTTTACACAAAAAAAAGGATATCGAATAGCCAATATGGTTTTTCTTGCCTATATGATGATTATCATAGGTTATTCAAGCTATGCACTTGTGATTATACGATCTCAGGCGGAACCACCTATTGATGAAAATGATCCATCAACAGTAGAAGCCTTCGTCAGTTATCTTAGCCGTGACCAGTACGGAACCTCACCCCTTTTGCGCGGTCACACATTTGATAATCGTACCGGCACTATCGACCGCTCGCGTGAAGTGTGGTTACCAAGAAGACATTCCAGCCAACCCCATCATCTCGACTATTATGCAAACTTTAGTTCCGACCTGGAGTATTTCCTGAATTACCAGGTGAATCATATGTATATGAGGTATCTGTTCTGGAACTTTATTGGCCGTGAAGCCGATATACAGGATACCGGCTGGTATTCCGGTTTTACTGATACCCGGCACAGGCATAACCCTGCCAATTCAGGCTACTTCTATCTTCCATTCCTGCTTGGCCTGCTGGGAATGCTCTATCATTTTAAGAATGACTGGCGACGCGGGCTTTCTGTTTTCGCACTTTTTATCCTAACCGGCCTCGCGATTATTTTTTCCCTCAACCAGACACCATTTGAACCCAGGGAACGGGATTATGCTTACGTAGGCTCGTTTTTTTCCTTTGCCATTTGGGTGGGACTTGGGGTAACGGGTATAGTAGAATTACTGAAAGATATTTTCGGCAACAAAAAAGCAATTGCCTATCCTGTGCTCGGTGTTATGTTTTTTGCCATTCCCGGCTGGATACTCCATCAAAACTGGCCCAGCCACGACCGAAGCGAGCGGTATGTGGCACGCGATTATGCCTATAACCTGCTTAACTCCCTCGAACCCAATTCCATCATTTTTACAAACGGTGATAATGACACATTCCCCCTCTGGTATATTCAGGAAGTGGAAGGTGTACGCACTGACGTACGGGTCGTGAACCTGAGCCTGCTCAATACAGACTGGTATATCCTCCAAATGCGCGACAGGCAAACACATGAATCCCTGCCGCTTGCGATTACACTTACCGATGAACAGATAGAACAGATGACCACAAGGCTTGAACTGCATGAGCCCGGCGATATTGTGATCCCTGTCAGGAAAGACTTGCTTACCGCTGTATTTGAAGCTCCGGCTGAACTGCTTGAGGATAAGACAGGCGCATTCTTTAGAGGCGGTGGTTTCCCGGAAGACATACCCGTGACCGAAATGCTCCACAATCAGATACGAATGGCAGTGCCTTTCTCGGTTCCGGTTGAAGAACTCGATGATGAGGTACGATGGTTTGTCCAGGGGCGTCCTGCCGGCAGGGATTCCCAGGGAAACACACGTTATTTTCTGCAGACACAAGACAAAATGGTACTCCACCTGCTCGAAAATAACATGTGGCTGCGGCCGATTTATTTTGCAAATACGGTTTCCAGAGACGGCCAGCTCGGGCTTGAAGATTATTTCCAGTTCGAAGGAAAAGCATTCAGGGTAGTGCCGCTCCGGCGTCCATCTGGTCCTTTTGGCTATGTGGATACCGAAGTGCATGCTGCACGGTTGTTAAATTTCCGTTTTGAACGATGGGATTCACCTACAGTCTATTTTGATGAAAATATCCGAAGAATGCTGGGTAATTATCGTTATGGGTTCACTCAGCTGGCCGATGCATATATAGAAAAAGGAGATTATGAATCGGCAGCTTATTGGCTGAAATTTGGTGAAGACCGCATCCCATTCCGTACAGTTGAGCACGACTGGACCGTCGCAACACTTTATGCGTTCCGATATTTGCTTGTAGGTGAAGAGATGCGGGCAAATAATCTTGCATTTTTCGTTGCAGAAAGGCTGATGCACGAACTTACCTACGACATGAAAGATCTCGACCGTATAGAAGCACGCATCGAAAACCTGGATAATGACATCCGGCAGGCACGCGCAAGGGCACGTACCGAACGAGCACAACGCCTCAATTCCCAACAGCAGCGGCTGCTTCGGCAAAGAGAATCAGTGATTCAGGACATTAGCTGGTCGGTTAGCCGGATTACCATTTTACAGAACATCTTCTTTGAAAACGGAGATGAAGAAACCGCAGAATACCTGCGTATAGAAGTGGAGCGAATTACTGATGGACGGCTTGATATGCCTGAAACGCTGGAAGAAAGCCGGGAGCAAATTCGAATGTTTGGCCTTTAAATCTCAGATATAATTTATAATCTTTGAATCAGATTGTATATTATATACACAATGATTAAACAACTCCACCGGCAATGATATACGAATTTTCTGAAGAGACAATTTTATCGATTGGAAAGGTATTAGGATGCAGCCCGAAAAAAATCGGTGATAATGTGTACCGGCTAGAATTAATTAGTGATGAGGATAACAGAAAACTGGCCATGGAAATTCTTCTCGGACTGGAAATTCACGGTAAAAAATCAAATATGGTTTCAGTGTATTCCGGTAGTACAGTTCTGCAACTCCATAATTGCTCAGCATTTGTTGCCAGCAAAATTTTAAAACAAGTCACATTTTTTGGCAAATCAGGCGGATACACATCCGGACTGATTGTTGACCAAGGAGCAGGTTGCAGCCTGTACGCCAATGTGAATGATAGTGTTCTTACCGGTGATTTTACGAAACTTCCCGAAGATGTTATGATGTGTGGTGTAGCCCTTTCTTTAACGGATACACTCGATTCGGATGATTTTTCATTCGATGATGAAACCATTTCCTGATATACCGGAATCCACAGGTGGTGGCAAGCTCATAGTCACAAATACTTCCGGTATTTCTGTTCCTGTTGAAACAGAATGGATGTACAAACTTATTGGCCTTATCGAAACAGGTGAAAATGTCCATTTTCAACAAATAGAAGTTGTATACGTCGATGAAGACCAGATCACAGAACTAAACAGGGAGTATCTGGAAAAGGATTACATAACTGATATCATCACATTCCGCTATGATGAAAATAGCGGCGCTGAGGCAATTGAAGGAACACTATATTGTTGTGCACAGAGAATTACAGAACAAAGTCAGGAATTCGGGTCCGGAATATCAAATGAATTTTACCGGGTTTTTATTCACGGCCTGTTACATCTTACCGGTTATAATGACTCTGACCATTCTGAAAAAGAAGCAATGACCACACGGGAAGACTTCTACCTCAAACAAATGAACAGCGCGGAATGAGAGAATCCGTATATACACTACTCATTGTGGAATCACCTGTGATCGCGGGAATCATACAAAGTGTTTGTCCTTCTTCTGTATATGTGCTGGCAACCGGCGGTTTTTGCTGGCTGCCTGAGTATGATCAAGCCAAAAACCGGATTAAAATGATTGCAGATCGCCGGAAAGCAGATATCCGCATGGAACTCCGTGAACAGGCTCAGTGGGCGAACAGCATCATCATTGCCGCAGATTCCGATGCTTCAGGTGATTTTATAACCTGGTCAGTTGCAAAATTTCTAAAAAAACCGGGATTAAAACGAACCCGTCTTCATAGTCTAAGTAAAGCAGGAGTGCACGAAATGCTGGATGAAGCGAGGGAATTCGACATATCCCGGCTCGAGATACGCCTGCAAAACAGGTTCCAGATCCGGCATGAATGGAAGCATTCACGAAACGTTCCGGAATTTGAACTTTCCGGTTTAATATCCATTTTTGGTTATACCCGTAAATACCGGCATTTTGTTGATGAAAATGGCAATCTCTTCATGAGTTCTGACATCATCCGTTTGGCTCCTGACGAATGGATTACCGTTACTGAAAATGATTCCGATACATTTTACAGGACAGAAAAGCCTCTGTCAACGTTCGACCTCTTGGCTTTGATTGCAGAAAGCGGGCTTACCGGCTCATATCATCACGCCCAGGAAATACTGCAGGAGTTATTCCAGGCCAGGCTGCCATTCTCCGGTGAATCGCTTATCAGCTACCCCCGTACTTCTGCAAAGGCTTTTTATAGTGAAACCTGGTATAATATTCGCCGCCAGTTTATTCAATTCAGTTCTCAAAGTGATTTAAAGCCCGTTTTTATGCAGGAAATCGCGGGTCCGGAAACCCCGCACGAAAGTATACATCCGTTAGACCTTGCACTGACACCTCAAAAAGTATCCGGCGAACTTTCCGGCATACTCGGCAAGCTCTACAGAATCATCTACAACCATACTCTCTCCGCTATCACCCTGCCTGAAATCATTCAGCAGCCATTTACGAACGAGTTGTTGGCGGGAATCTGTTTTTATACTGCGGAAAGTAAAAACCGAGTTAGCTCAAGCCTCTCGCTCCGACCGGTTTATACAACCAGTGATGTCGGCTCATTGCTTTATGAACTGGGTGTTTGCAAACCATCCGGTTTTGGAAAGGATGTCCAGGATTGGGAAACTAAAGGATGGATTCAGATTGAGAACGGTGTTGTTTTGCCTGGTAAACATATACTCAAATGGTTCAATGACGCCGAATCACTTTATCATAAGCTGCATAAGCTGAACAATCTTGCTGAAACAGAAGATCTCGAACCTGAAACAGTTCGTGCTATAATTTCGTCATAACAGGAAAATATCTGCATTATGAACTCTGAACAAAAAAGAGTGAATTCAGCCGATCAACAAAGCAACCATTTTGAGAAACTGAGTGACCTTCTTTCATCTCATCTTGAAATTGAAGACAACAGCAAGGAAAACACCATTAAAAAGGGGCAAACCTTGACCAAACCGGATAAGGTGCCTCAGTTAAACATTCTGCGTGTGCTGAAATATGTGCCCTGGTTGCTTCTTACCGTTTTCATATTCTCATTTTTTTGGGATTTCAATGGTTCATCCGCCTCTTTCTTTGGGGTACAACTTCATTTTGAGGGAATCCTGCGGATTATCACAGTAAGCGGAATGATCGGATTCCTGACAAACTGGATCGCCATCACCATGCTGTTCAGGCCGCTGAAGAAACGTCCGCTGCTGGGGCAGGGTTTAATCCCTGCACATAAAGAAAGAGTAGCATACCGCTTAGCCAGGGCGGTGTCTGACGATCTGATCAACCCCGCTCTGATTCAGCAGAAAATTCATGAGTCGAAAGCTGTTAGCCGCTACCGGCGGCTGGCTTTGCTGCATGTGCGAAATGTAACATCGAGGCAGGCTTTCCGTGAAGACCTGAAAATCTGGATCATTGATTATATTTCATCACAGATTCATGATGCCGCCTTCAGAAAAAAAATGTCTGCACATCTTTTAACCGAAATTGAAGAAGCATTACAGGATAAAATCCTGGAAAAAGCCGCACTCAAAACATATACTTTTTTCCGCGGGCAGACACTGGAACAATTTATTGAAGATCTCCTTATAAAAGTTCCTGTAACAGCTGAGCGTTCGATCGGTTTTATCGATGAATACCTCGACGAACTGCCATCGCGTATCGAAAAGAATAGTGAAAAGATTGATGATCTGATTACCCAGGGGGTATATAAACTTGTGAATCAGCTGAACGTACAGGCACTTGTAGAAGAAAACCTCAGAACATACGACGAAGAAAAGCTCGAGAGAATGATTCGTAACGCCACAAACGAACAGCTCAGAACCATCCAGTACCTCGGAGCCGTTTTGGGAACCATCGGCGGATTTGTGATTTGGGAGCCGCTTCTTAGTCTGGCAATTCTCAGTATTATATTTGGCGCAGTGTTTCTATTTGACTGGCAGTTGTACAGGTAGGCTTTATGGATTATAAAAATGTTCTTTCGATGGTTGATTTATTTTACCTCCATGACACCGGGTCAATACGATAAAATGCACTGAGCATACTGTAAAGACCGGGCATATATCTCTTTAAACCGGATGGTTTTTCAATAAACACTTCCGTTGCAACAGAGAAGAATTCTGCCGGACTGGTTGCCCCATATGCACTAACTACAGAATATCTGCCTGTTGCTGTATCACGCAGATGCCTGCGATATGCCTTTGCTACAATTTGCGTCCATTCATCATCCCTAAGTGCAGTCCCCTCTGCGCTAATACCGGCTGTTAGGCCGTATCTGTCATCAAGAAGGTGCGAGAATTCATGATAGATCAAATTATTCCCGGTACTTACTGAATAAAGATCACGCTGAATATCTTTCCAGGAGAGAACAATATTGCCTGCACCCCAGTACTCACCGCTTCTCGATTCGTATCCTTCAGATACAATTCCTCCTTCATATTCTTCATGAAAGGGTGCCAAATAATCTTCCGGATAGACAAGAATTGACTGCAATCCTCCATAATAATCAGCTGGTTCTTCCAAAATCAGCACGGAAGCATAACAGGCAATCACCAGAATCATTTCACCAGTGAGTTCCAGGCCGCCACATCCCTCAAAATGTTTCTCATCGATCAGAATAACAGCTCTCTGTTTCAGCCTTTCCTGCAAATGACCCGGTAAGCGGTGAATTACCGGTACTTTTTTATGAATAATGTCCTCCCATTCGTCCGGTAACGGCTTTTTCAGCAGCCATTTTCGTTTAAGGTATCGGAATAGCGGCACTTGATAAGATGGTTGAGCAATTATTTCACATCAACCCTCTGGCGAAGGTTCGGTGATTTCAATTTTTTTGATGCGATCGCCCTGGCGAATTTCATCAACCACATCAATCCCCTCCACTACTTTTCCAAAAACCGTATGATTTCGGTCGAGATGTGCTGTATTTCTGCGGTTATGACAAATAAAAAACTGTGAACCTCCTGTATTCCGTCCGGCATGCGCCATAGAAAGAACTCCCTTGTCATGATATTGATTATTGCCATCGAGCTCGCATTGAATTTGGTAACCCGGTCCTCCCGTCCCATCCCCTTTGGGGCACCCTCCCTGTATCATAAAATCCCGGATTACACGGTGGAATGTAAGTCCGTCATAAAATCCTTTTTTTGATAGTGAGATAAAATTTTCCACAGTTTTAGGAGCATCTTCCGTGAAAAACTCAATTGTCATATTGCCTTTTTCTGTATAAATGGTCGCTTTTTGCATCAGCTGGAAATAAATTTTTGGTTAATTGATTTTTTATAAGATATAGCAGTTCAGTTCAAATATCCCGAATAATTTTTACGTTTTTAACTTGTGAAATAATCGAAAAGGAAAAACAGTTTATCTACAGAACACAGCGAAATTAAAATTAATGGAACAACTCGCTTTTAATTCCGTTAAATTCCTGTGCAAACCCGGGCTTTCTTTACATGAATAAAAAAAAATTAAACAGAGACACTACATACAGGAGATGGCTGATACCAGCAGCTTTTTTACTGTTTATGATACCTCTTATCTACTTTATGATGATCTGGTACGGTGCCTTTGGCCCAATGCCTGACCGCGAAGAACTGTCACAGATTCAAAATTTCCGTGCATCTCAGGTCTACTCATCTGATGGGGAATTACTCGGCACCTATTATTTGCAAAACCGGACAGAAGTAAAAATTGATGAAATAAGCCCCATACTCATCGATGCACTGCTTGCTATTGAAGATATCCGTTTTTACAGACACAATGGAATTGACAAACGTGCACTTGCCCGGGTTTTTGTTCGTACAATACTGCTTGGACAAGATACAGGAGGTGGCAGTACAATTACCCAACAACTGGCAAAAAATTTATACCCGCGAGAACGAAACGGATGGCTTTATCTGGTAGCTGACAAAATCAGGGAAATGATCATCGCCCGGCGCATGGAAAGTGTGTACAGCAAAGATGAAATTCTTGTGATGTACCTTAATACTGTATCGTTCGGTGAAGATGTTTTTGGCATTGATATGGCATCAAGAAGGTTTTTTAATAAAAGGCCTGCCCAGCTCGAATTGCATGAAGCGGCAACCCTTACCGGTATGCTGCGTGCAACATCCTGGTATAACCCTCATCGCAATCCAAACAGCGCTTTACAGCGCCGTAATGTGGTGATTAGGCAAATGGAACGTTATGGGAAAATCTCACCGGAAATAGCAGATGCAACCGTGGAAATCCCTGTCTCCACAAACTATTCTTTGATTACAACAAGCGATGGGCCTGCCCCCTACTTCAGAGAACATCTGCGCCTGGAACTCACCCGTATTCTGAATCAGTTTGAAGCACTTGATGGCAAAAAGTATAATCTTTATACAGACGGGCTTTTAATAGAAACTACCATAGATTCTCGTGTCCAAAAAGCTGCTGAAAATGCAGTACAGACCCGCATGAGTAACTTACAGTCCATTTTCAATGGACAATATTCATCAAGAACCATTTTTTCTGATGTTGATGATCCTGCAGTTATACGCGCATGGAGACAAACCGAACACTATAAACAACTTGTTGAAGATGGTACCAGTGAAGCGGAAATTCAGAAAATACTTTATGAGCCGGTAAAAACACCCGTATTTACATGGAACGGTTACGAAGAGATGACACTTTCGCCATATGATTTACAACGTCACTATCTATCATTTTTGAATACCGGATTTCTGGCCATGCATCCACAATCTGGTGATATACTTGCCTGGGTTGGCGGTATTAATCATCATCATTTCAAATTCGACCATGTAAAATCCCGCAGGCAGGCAGGTTCTGCCTTCAAACCCCTGGTTTATGCAGCAGCTATTGAAAACGGGAGCCAACCGTGCGATTATCGCCGAAATGTACTCACATTATACAATGAATATGATGGGTGGATGCCGCGAAATGTGCGGGATGAATATGGCGGCAGATACTCTCTTCAGGCAGCACTCTCACAATCAATTAATACAATTACCGTTGAGCTGTTGATGAGCACCGGGCTCAATGAAGTTCTGAATACCGCAGCCGCACTCGGTATTCAATCCCCAATACCAGAAGAGCCTTCTATAGCTTTGGGTACAGCCGAAGTTTCTCTGCTTGAACTCACAACATCGTATGCAGCTTTTTTAAATAGCGGAGTTCCGGTGAGACCAAGAACCATCACTGCAATTTATAATTCATCAGGTGATTTGATCTATGATTTTAATGAAGGTTCATCGAATAATGATCATGTTATTTCAACTGAAACTGCGGCTGCGATCGTAAATATGTTGTCAAAAGCAGTAAATGAAGGAACCGGACGGGGCCTCAGAAACCAATTTGGCATTTCTCATGCAGTTGCAGGCAAAACGGGTACCACACAAAATTTTGCTGATGGCTGGTTTATCGGTATGACTCCTGACATGGTTTTTGGCAGTTGGGTTGGAGGAGCCATTCCGCGTGTACGTTTTCGTAATAATCTCGGCTACGCTTCACATACGGCATTACCGGTTGCAGGCCATTTTCTCAGCAATCTGCGCAACCAACCACACCTTGAACCGCAGCGTAATTCATTTTATCCTCAGCAAATCCAAACCCGGTACGATCTCACCTGTGAAGACGTACTTGATGATCGATTCCGTGACAGAACAAGGGATTTCCTCACCGGACGCTCTGTTAATGAACCACGGGAGGCAAGGCCGATAGACAGACAGCCACAAACCGAAGAAGGCAGATCTGTTCTAAGAAGAATTGGAAGCATTTTCTCCCGAAACAGGAATTAGTTAGTCTTGAGTCTTGAGTCTTGAGTCTTGAGTCTTGAGTCTTGAGTCTTGAGTCTTGAGTCTTGAGTCTTGAGTCTTGAGTCTTGAGTCTTGAGTCTTGAGTCTTGATAATAATTTAACTATTTATTCTTTAATTTATAACTACTTGCAAGATTTTTTTGAATATATTCACTGTGCGTTGCAGACAATTTACTTAGTTTAAATTGAACTTCGATTATCTTTTAA
>PWLN01000091.1 GCA_003559375.1 Balneolaceae bacterium
ACAAACTGGATCGAGGGGTTATGGCAGGATGTTGGTAATGTGATCTGTGAACTTCACCCATACTCAGCATTCAAGAAATTACCCCCTCGATTCTGTTATTGGCTTTAAAAATTCATCGCTCGGGGGCGGGCTTGTGGGCGTATTTGTTCCCCGAGTTCCATGCGATGAATCGCTTTGCGATGATCGGCATTCACCCGGGGCTACAATATCGGTCACCCCGATGGGATTGTTTTTTGGAAAGAGATGACTATCGGTGGTGCTTTCTTGATATTTGGAATTTGCGAGTTTCACTCAAAAAAACATACAATGATTAATTACTTAATATTTGATGCTTTAGAATTTTGGTATTTGACTGGTATCCAAAACTCTATGTATAAGCCTTATCTTCCTCTATTCTAACGGATTTTTCGAAGAAGAAGCTCGTATTCATATTCAGCCCCATGTGAACCCGTGTGTGTGCTCATTATTTTTCCGTCTCGATCCAGGATAATCTTATAGGGTATGCCATTTATACCAAGAAATGCGGCCAATTCTTTACCATCCACATAGATAAAGTCATAATCACGGTTTTCGATAAACCGAATAGCTTCATCCCTGCCCTCACGCAATCCCGCGGTTGCCGCAATGATTACAATATCATCAGGGTATTCATTTATTGCCCGTTGAAAACCGGGAAAGGCACTCAGACAGGGGCCACACCAGCTCTCCCAAAAATCAATAACAACAACCGAACCTGTAAAATCCAAAACGGATACCTCGTCATTATTCCAGTTTATAAATGTATAACTTTCAACAACTTTCTTCTGTTCTTCAGAAAGGTCAATACCATAACGGTCACACGAGTAACACAAAACTGAGAATGAGATGAAGATCAGTAAAAACTTATTAGTGCATTTCATGTTTTAAAAAATTTCATCAATGAAATAACAAATAATTTTTTTAGTATTCCATTCACGTTAGAATTTGAAAAGAAAAGTAGGAATAAAATAATCATTCTATGGTGATTATGTGGTATTTACTGCCTATCTACATTTTTGAAAAGGTTTTTATTTATCTATGACAGAAACTACAATTTCGGTTCACGGTACTCACAACGCAGAAGATGATCCACGGAACAATAACATATTGATCTATATTAACGGCGACCTGTTACCACGTAAAGATGCAAAAATATCCGTATTCGACAGCGGATACCTGGTGGGTGACGGTATCTGGGAAGCAGTACGGCTTGTTGATGGAGTACTTGTATTTCTTGATTTACATCTTGACAGGCTTTGGAATGCAGCATCAACAGTAGGGTTGGATCTTAAAATGAGTCGTATTGAATTGACATCTGAAATTTGGAAAACACTGAACGCCAATAAAATGAGAGATGGAGTTCATGTTCGTTTTATGCTTACAAGGGGCATTAAAAAAACTCCTTCTCAAGATCCAAGGCTTACCTTGAGCGGCCCAAATCTTGTGATCATTGCCGAATATAAAAAAGCATCAGAAGAGTCCCGGGAAAAAGGAATTTCTCTGTTTACAAGTACTATCAGGAGAGGATCGCCTGATTATCTTGACCCGCGATTGAACTGCCACAGCAAATTACATGAAGTACAGGCCCTCATTCAGGCTATTGAGGCCGGGGCCGATGAAGCGCTGATGCTCGATGTAAACGGATTCGTGGCAACGTGTAATGCCACCAATTTTTTTATGGTAAAAAATAATCAGGTATTTACCTCCACCGGTCAATATTGTATGAATGGAATCACACGCCATAACATTATTCGGGTATGCCATGAAAATGGAATACCCTGTTTTGAAAAAAATTTCTCACTTTTTGATGTTTATGGCGCTGATGAAGCCTTTGTAACCGGTACATTTGGTGGGGTTACGCCTGTCACGAAAATAGATGGAAGAACGATAGGAGAAGGTGTTTATGGGCCTGTAAGCAGAAAATTGTATGAACTTTATAAAGCCCTCATAAAAAATGAAGTAGAGAAAGCAAAAGCCTGAACCGGATGTCTGATCAAACAAAATTCCGCATAAACTTGTGGTCAGGCCCGCGTAATATCTCCACCGCGTTAATGTATTCTTTTGCACAGCGCAGTGATACTAAAGTATACGATGAGCCTCTCTATGCCCATTATCTGTCGAACACCGATGCCGGTGAGTATCATCCGGGTGCTGATGAAGTGCTTGAAAGAATGGAAAATGACGGCAATAAGGTCATCCAAATGATTCTCGGTGATCATGGTAAACCGGTTGCTTTTTTTAAACAGATGACTCACCACCTCGTGAATATCGATCACTCTTTTATGAAGAATATGGTAAACATCATACTGACAAGAAATCCGGCAGAGATGCTGCCCTCTTACGCGAAAGAAGTTCCAAATCCCACGATGAGAGATGTAGGATACAAACAGCATCATGAATTGCTTGATTATCTTGAACAGATTGGAAACTTGCCGGTGATTCTCACATCAGAAAATGTATTAAAAAACCCATCAAAAACATTACAAAAGCTTTGTGAAAAAATTGGAATTCCTTTTGATGAGAATATGCTCCGATGGGAAAAAGGCCCGAGGCCGGAAGATGGATCATGGGCTAAATACTGGTATCACAGTGTTCACCAGTCAACGGGATTCATTCAATATCAGCCAAAAAATGAGTCTTTCCCGGATTACCTGAAACCTCTGCTTGATGAGTGTTTGCCGTATTACGAGAAACTAACCCGGTTGTCAATATAAATTGGCTATCAATTCATTTTTAAACCCAAATTACGCATAAGACCAAAAAGACTTCCGAAGTCTTTCAATTTTTTTTTTAAATCTTCAGTATGTTAACCGATGAAGGTTTCTTTCGATGCTCCGTAAGACTTCGGAAGTCTAATGCGTAATCCGGGTTAATAACGAAAGATTGTAAATCACTTTAGATTCA
>PWLN01000243.1 GCA_003559375.1 Balneolaceae bacterium
ACAAAGCTTCGACCAAAATCAATTTTTCGCTTTTATTCAGTTGTGAAAGTTCGTCAAGTAATGCCTTTTCCATCGTTATGGTGTTTATTAATTGTTATTTCCTAAGTTTATTAAAAACGTGTTGGAAAGCAATTCATTGAGTTAAGAATTCTGAAGAGATTGAGAGGGAACTTAACGGTCTGGTGTTTCTGCTGCCAAGCCGGACACGGATGGGAGGGTGGAGAACTGCCCAAAGCCCCATCCTGAAAACGACCATCACCTTAACCAGACTGAAGAAACGGGGCTACATCGCTATGTTGGAAATGCCGGATTCCAGGCCGATGTCATCCATTGGGAAAAAAAGTCATGAGCTTCGGATTAATGACCAAAACAAAACGTGGCGTATCATTTACTTTATCGATGATGAAGCCATTGTCATATTGGATGTGTTTGCCAAAAAATCACAAAAGACGCCGTCGGAAGTTATTGATGTATGCAAAAAACGGCTGGCTCTTTACAAAAAGTAGTAAAGGACAAATAATATTATGGACAAGAAGAAACGAAAACAATTGGAAGAAAAAGGATTTCGTGTAGGTTCTGCAGCCGATTTTCTGGAACTTACACCGGAAGAGGAAGCCTATATCGATATACGCCTGGATATCAGCAATCTGGTAAAAGCTCAACGCACAAAAAGAGGTTGGACCCAAGAACAACTTGCCCGCGCAATCGGATCAAGCCAATCACGTATTGCCAAACTTGAAGGGGGTGATCCCGGAATTTCTCTGGATTTGATGATAAAAGCACTTCTTAGACTTGGGACATCAAAAGAGCAGATAGGAAAACTGTTAGAAGGAGAGTTAGAGCCAGCCTGATTAGTAGGGTATATAACGGCTCATTATGTAACAGACGACAAAATGTGATAAGTACTTTTCTTCGCTTTATCCCTTTTGTTAAGACAACGAAAATATGATTAGCTAATGGGCTCGAGTTTATAGATACGTCCATACTGTAAAGCGGATTCCATGTCTTCTCTTTGCAACGCTTCCCGGACATTATCAAGCCTGGTGGCATCTTCAACACTCAGGTAAGGTGCCCACTCATCTTCGCTTTCAATCAAATCAACTTCCACTTCAGCCACATATCGGCCTGCATGAATATATTTTGTCTTTTTCTTTACCATCATATGTCTATTTAATTCTGTGCAAGAATGTTTGATCCCAGCGTTTGGGATCCGGTCTGTAGGATGTGACTAATACAACTGGTTTGTCATATCCTTAGGGTATTCCCCACAATACATGAACGGGATTGCCATGTTTATCATTTTGCAAAAGTAATATACATCTTCCTTTTGGATAATCCGGATATTCTTCCACGATTTGAGCTTCATCAATACCCTCAAGTAACTCTTTGACAGTTAACCCATCCTCAGAAAGTTCATCATAGCCATGCTCTGATATTCTAACGTCTCCTATGGCTATCAGATGACGAATGGCATTTAAAAAATTGCTCAATTCGGAATCTCCATTTCAAATATCTATGTGGTTTTTGTATTAAGAATAATACCGGAAGAGGAATGAATCTGCAACCACACAGAGACAAATCGTGGTAATTCGTCTCATTTCATCAGAATATGAACTGTGAAAAAGATTCTGTTACATAACGGTTTGGCAGCTAAGCGGTGGATCAAGAAATTTAAATTAGGATTACCAACGACTTCCGCCGCTTGAACCGCTGGTTATGCACCCGGTTAAAGTTTGTCAAATTCTTCCGGCTCGGTGTCCGGTACTTTTTCCAGTAGTTCTTCGAAGGTTTTCCGATCTGCTCTTTTGGCTCGTTCCTTCAGGTAGTCAACTGTCAACAGGGATGAGACCTTTTCGCTGACAGCAAGAGTAATGAACTGATTCATGGAGACACCTTCCTTTTCGGCCATCTCTTTCAGGCGTTTGTGCAGGGATTCAGGAAGTCTTACACTTAAGGTACTCATCATATCACCTCGATGGATTTTAAAAACTCTTTCGCTGATATGGCTTTGATTCCAAATTGATTAACGCCGGAAAAATCGCGTGTGTTGAATGTGACGATATACTGGCATTTTGCCCGAACGGCCAAATCCAGGATCATATCATCCTTTGGATCGTTTAGAATGGGCCGCCACAAAAAATGAACCTCATGCAAATTTGCAATACGACAGAGGTAATCGAGTAATTTGCCTATTTCTTCCGGTGTAAAGTTTAATGTTGGTTCCTTTCTGATCAGCACCTCTTCATATTCCAAAACAAGTGATACCGACAGATTGAGTTCAAATTGTCCGGTTTCCAGATGTTTCAATAATTTAAAGGAAGCTCCTCGCCTGGATCGAAGCCCGGTGTAAAGAACATTGGTGTCAAGAACAATTTGAATCGGCCTCATGAATGGTATTATATATCATACCAAAATAAATAGCAAGATAAGTGATTAAATAGGGTGAATAACGGACTGGCATTATTGCGGCGTGTCGACAAAAAAAACTATGATAAACTATTACTTACATGTCCGAATAAAACTTTCAGGTATCCAGAGGTCGCCAAAGTCAAGCGCATAACGTGGTTCAACAGAGATGGAATCTTGTTTTTTTTGGATACTATAAACAATATTTGAATTAACGGGTCGTGCATTCACCCCTTTGTCTGTTTCAAATAAAAACCTGGATCTACTTAAAATGAGCGCATGGCTTTCAAACGGTACTGCTTCATGAATAATTGATTTCGACTTGGTTTCAAAAAATTTGAGATGATTTTTACTACGATTTGCCCTACCTCTGCCAGCCGAAAATACCCCTGATTGGTTATCAAAAAATTTAGCCCACTGAATTCGAATACCATCAAAATTGTTTTCAACTTTATCGACATGACTACCAGTTGAACGATCATAGTAGAGAATATTGGTC
>PWLN01000102.1 GCA_003559375.1 Balneolaceae bacterium
AACGGCTTTTCGTTTGATTTGTTCACTGTACGTTTTTCGCTTTCGAAGTTTTCTTAGGTTCATAGCTTTGTATTTTGTGGTCAAGCTATGTTAGGGATGGACAGATATTCGATATTCGATATTCGATATTCGGTGTTCAATACCCCCCTCGCTTAGATATCGGGCCTCAAGGAGACCATCGCTCGGGGGTGGCTGGTGTGGTGCGTTTTATCCCCGGGTTCCATGCGATTTTTCGCTGCGCGATTATCGGCATTCACCCGGGGTTATCATATAGTTCACCCCGCTGGGGTGGTTTTGGGGACTTATCTTGAGTTGCGTATTAGCACAAACATTCCCGGTATTTCAGGGTCTTTCCGGCTGATGCTATGACATGCAGCGCAGATTGGTGCCAACTCTTTTTTCCAAAAAAATCTGCCATCAAATACGATCCCGTCTAAACCAGTCAATGAAGCCTGATTTAAAATGTATCTCAGGTTTTCAGGTTCTTTGATTTGGCGGGAATCATTTCTCTCTTTCTGCGTTGTTTCAGGTATTGAAGAAATCCGGGAGGGCCGAGAGGCACAGCTTCACCAGGGAGGCCGAGAACAAAACGGCCCACACCATCAAAACCTTTTACAGGTATACGGATTTCAATGCTTTCATGTTCGCTGCTGTTCGTGCCGGATGTTGATCCCGGCACATAATCACGAAGGCCATTTAGTTCACGGCTTTCAGGGAACTCTTCAAGCAACAGGTGAACGGCGCGGGGATGAAGCCGGAGTTGTAAAGTCGCATGAGGTGTTCCGTTCATACCGAAAATATCGGGTTTTTCAATACGGTAACGGTCATCCGGGGCGAAGGATATGCCGGTTATTTCAACGCGTCCGATCCGTTCCGGTTTAAACTGAACCACTTTCCGGTGTTCAGGATCGAATGCATAGAGATATTTCATATTGGCAGCGAATCCGAGCGGGTCAACCGTCCGGTTAATGACAGTATCACTATTCGGCGAATGATAATGATGTAAAACAACACGTTTTTGTTCGCGCATGGCCGCCATCAGAGCGGTTGTATTGGCAGCGGTGTGAGCATCTACGATAACTTCGGCAAGGTGTGAAGTATCGGCCATCAGTTTGAGTTTTTTCAGCAGCCCGGCTTTGTGAGGATGGCTTGAATGAAGCGATAAAATGGCTTTATTGACGACAGCGGCCTCATCCACAGTGAAATAAGGCAAAATACTCAGTGATCCCGAAGAATGTTTCAGGCGGCGGCGGCTGCCCGATTTTTCAATATCAAAACCGCATTCCCTAAGGATATCGAAGTACCGGTAGATGGTGCGTGTGGTTACCTGGAATCGTTTTGCCAGGCGTTCTACAGATAACCCTCCCGGCCCGCTGAGCAGGGCGATCATTTGCAATAAATTAAACAGGCGTTTGTGTTCTGTCATATTGCTGTATTTTGTGAAAAGATTAAACAGCCGATTTGTTTGAACTCTTTTTCCAGGCTTGTTACAAAATTCAAATATCGAATTTACTCATCTCTTACACAACGTACAGAGCGGCCAAACGCTTTATTACCGCCAAAGGTATTGCTACCGTCATCAAATCCAAGAGCTTCTCCGTTCGAACTTGTAAATTGATCACTGGCCCAGTATTGTCCGGTAATTCCTCTGTTGCGTAAATCTCCGCTGAACGAATGTAGAAACCCACCTGCATGAAGGCGTAATGTAGAATTAAAAGCTGCAGTTCGATTACCTTCACCCATTCCACCTCTGTCTGCCGGTGCTTCACGAAATGCACGTAATTCTTCGATAAGAGGTAAACGCCATCTGTCTCCCAGCAGGATCCTGCAAGGGTCGTTTGCGATATCCCATTTCTTATCTTCATTGATACTTGAGGCTCTCCATGGTGGCGATAGCTGCTGGCCATTATGATAAAAGGCCTGTTTGCGATTAAACTGAAAGTACCATCCCGCAGTGGAAGGACGGGTATCGATAGATGTATTTGGTGGTGTGGTTGCCCCAAGGTTTACTGCTAACCATACCTTATCTCCACCCGGGCCAGGCCAATTGGCCTGCACAACAGGGTAACTTCTTTCATTAAAAAGCTGTGTATTAGCCGGTGTTACTCCTTGTACGTATCCATGCGAAACCATTTCCGGTGGTTCATAAGAACTTAAAAAGTATGAACAGGAATAAATGAAAAAAGGAATAATAAGAATGACTGCAAAATACAGCCGTTTCATGAAAAGGGATACCATGTATGCAGATACTAATTTATGTGAGGAAAGATATTCAGAATTGCTCACAAATGACAGGTTAATAATATATGGCATCTGTGATATTTTTTGTGATGGATTTTGGGCTTTAGACAATGGACTGTGGTTTGTGGATATGATGGTGGGGACATTTATTTGATGAACATGAGTTAGATATGCCAATGTAGTGTAAATAGCGCTGGTGATTGATTTAAAAATCAAAAAATTGCTGTTTTGATATTCTAAATTTTTATCCAAAGTTTGCTACCTTATTTCAATACTATTTTGAATAAACTAACCACTATTATTTATGATTATCGGAGTGCCAAAAGAGATTAAGACCCACGAAAACAGAGTATCACTACAGCCGGCCGGAGTTCTTCAATTAAAAAGACACGGTCATGAGGTATTGGTAGAAAAAGGGGCTGGATTGGGAAGTGGCTTTACTGATGAAATGTATATTGAGAGGGGAGCTACTATTGTTGAAGATGTAAATGAAATCTGGTTACGCTCTGCCATGATCATGAAAGTAAAAGAGCCTATTGCAGTTGAGTATCCCAGGATGCGTGCCGGTCAAATTATCTTTACCTATTTTCATTTTGCGGCCAGCAGGGAACTTACACAGGCAGTAATCGATTCCGGTTGTATCGCAATAGCTTATGAAACC
>PWLN01000132.1 GCA_003559375.1 Balneolaceae bacterium
ATGGAATAATCAAGACGGGAATACAAACCACCTCTATAATCGAAGCGGTGGTATCCATCATCCATACCTTTGTACTGTATGGACAACATCTGGATAAAACCACCCGAAAGCTCATTTATCTTTACAGAGAAGTCAGCAGAAGAAAATCCCATGTCATAATACATATCCGTTAGTTCCCTTTCAAGTTCTCTTTCGAATTCACGTATATGCTCGGAATAATCATATTCCCATCTATACGACCAACTTTCTCCTTCTCTCCAAGATGCAGATACCGGCATCAACTGGCCTAGCACAAAGACCATAATCAAAAATACACATATTGTTTTTTTCATTTTCTATCCTCCAAATTCTTTCCGCATTTAGGGCAAAATGCGGCACCGCCCCTGAGCTTACCACCGCAGGAGGGGCAGAAGACTGCCCGAGTTTTATCATCCTTATTTATCGTGATATCTTCTAATATTGCTCTTCTGTTCCTCTCATACCGAGACTTAGACAAACGGCCCATGGCAAAAGCTTCTTCCAATCTTTCCAATTTCATTCTGTTCTCATATGATAAATTAGTATCAAAGTAATCCGATCTAGAGTAGGGTAAAGATACGTAAAAATCCCTGTAGGATCCGTGATCCCGCTCGTAAGTATATGGACGAACGTGACCATCTGCATGATACCCTCTATCCTTGAGTACATATGCAAAAAATGCGATCAGGATGATAACGATAATCATGATTAATATGATCACTACTGTTAGTGTAAATATACCGATGGAAAAAACGCTGATATGGTTAAACCTTTCAGAAATAAAAGATCCATCGAAATATTCGTAGTGTAACTCTGAGATATCGCGAGTCATTTCAATATGTTCGTATAGTGCTCCCATATATCCCTCGCCAGCAGCCATGCTTAAGGGGATGAACATGCCAATGAATATTAAAACCAATTTCCATTGGCTGCCTTTGCGATTTTTTCTCATTTTTTCCACCAGTTACAGATATACACCATAGGTCATGATGATGGCGTATATCATCATAATATTACGTCATTTTCCGACCGCAGCCCATACAGAATGAGTCATCGGGTTCGAGAGGGGACTCACAATTCGGACATACATTTTCAACGTCTCTACCGAAAGGACTCTCCTCGGTATCCTCTTTTTCTACAGGGGTTCCACAGCCCATACAGTAATCGTCTTTTTCGTTAATCTTTGTCCCACATTCTTCGCAAGTTCTATCTGAGGATTTTCCCGCTTTTTTCCGTTTTAGCCGTTCGATAGCATCGGCCTCCTCCCACATCTCAGAAGATTCGTATAACTGGATCGCATCATCGTATCTTCCATTCTTTACACATCTTTTAGCCAAGAAGCGCGTTACCCTTTCTACATCCCGAACTGCATTTACATTTTCATATAACTCGAGTGCCGTGAGATGATCGCCCATATCTTCATATCTTTGAGCTGTGTAATACATATCTTCAAAACTACCATCATATCTTTTTTCATAATTTTCATCCATACGCTCACTTACTCGCTTTAAAGAAAAAGGAACCACTACCACCGCATATATTATGGAGCAGACCAATAAGGATATACCAGCTATCAATGGAGCATAATTATAGCTAAGAGAATAATCATCACCCAATGCTTTGACATTATTGTAAAAGAACACATGAGTTATTGTAGTTAAAAGCGAAAAGGGGATAAATCCTAAAGCTACTAGCATAAATGATATCGATAGGTATTCACCTCTACCGGACTTGAATATGGTGATACCTATCAATCCGATGAGTGCGAATATCAATGATATCCATATTCCGATATTGATATAAAATATATTGCTGTTGATGTCTTCCCATTCGCGATCATATTCAGCAGCTTCAGATATCCAAGCTTCGGACATAAGAATAGAACCACCATCATATGAAACACGTATCCAGGGCAGGAACGGTGATAAGATCAGACTGACGACCGCAAAACATATTATTATCCATAATAGGTTATTTACCAGGCCCGAGAATGATTCTTTATCCATGGATATCACATCTCCTCCCACTGCATTTTTTTCTCACGGAACTTACCCATGATCGAAATGAACTTTGCTTCAGACTTTAGGTATGAGAGCAAAAATATAACGATGGGGGTTCCAACTAGGGATATTATCAAGGGTGCTGGGAATATGGTTGTGCCATGTTCAGAAGGGATCGTTTCAAATAACAACCCGATGAAAACCATGGAATTATACACAAGCCACAATGCAAAAAACACAGATACGCTTGCTAAGGCCATACCGATTATACTGAGATTCTCCATATGATCGAATGTCAAAAATTTAACCCCAGACAGTATTATTATAGCTATGCCTAGGATTATCAAAGATATACATGAAATTACGGTCCTCTCTGAAGCACTCCGTAACGCCTCCGAGTCAATACTATCATCCGGATCATCTCTATTCTCCAGTTTTCTATTATAATATATAGTATCCCCCTCATCATATCTCTCAGATATCCACGATGTTTGGAAAGCTACGATCAAACATGATATGGAGAGTATGACTACAATGACTCCTACACTCAATCCAAATATGTGAGATTTAGTTCTTTTTCGAGGGTCTTTAATTTTCTTTCTGCTTTTAGTTCGTCTTTTCGAATACCTATCGGCCATTATTTCTCCTCCGGTTTATACTATGTAATTAGTTTCACATATATATGCAGATACAACATTTAATCGGTCTATCATCGCCTTTTAAATGTTATCTATTTTATTCCCTAAATAAGTATATCAAAGATATATAAATTTTTCGCATATTTATAGATGTGAAAATTTAAAATATGTGCTGAAAAACACAGAATAGATATTACATAAGTATAAAAAGCGATAACTACAATGAGTGTTGAACTCAATTTTTTA
>PWLN01000342.1 GCA_003559375.1 Balneolaceae bacterium
CCAAAGTCCGTCGCCGCGGGCACCACTTCCAGTACGCCCTGCCCCGTGACGGTCCCAGATTCCTCCGGATTGGCCGCTGACGCGGTCAAACTCACCGTGCCCGTTTGGGCGGCACTGGTAAACCAGAAGCTGGCAACCCCGGAAGCCGCCTCAGCTTCAGCGACGATACCTGTATTACCAGCAGCAGCCAGGGGAGACACAAGTCCCACCGCTGCACTGCCGGACCGCAGCCGCACGAGTGTGCCATCCGGCACTGGATCTCCATTCGACAGACTGAAGGCCACGTTGACCTGCACCGTATACGGCGCCGCCGGGTTCGGCTCCAGACCGCGCGGATTGGCCTCTACGCTAGCCGACAACGGAATCACGGTTAATTGGGGGCCAAAATCAGTCGCTGCGGGCACCACTTCCAGTGAACCCTGGCCGGTGATCGTGCCGGATTCTTCCGGATTGGCTGCCGACGCGGTCAGACTGACCGTCCCCGTCTGCGTGGCGCTGGTGAACCAGAACCGGGCCACGCCGCCCGAGGTCTCAGCGGTCGCCACTCCGCCCGCATCCTCCGGCGCGGACAAGGCTGAAACCACACCGATCGCGGAACTGCCGGTCGCCAGGTTGACCGCAGTGCCGTCCGGCACCGGATCGCCATTGGACAGGCTGAAGGCAACGTTGATCTGTACCGTATACGGCGCGGCCGGATTCGGCGTGAGGCCGCGGGGATTGGCTTCCACGCTAGACGACAAGGGAATCACGTTCAAGCGCGGACCAAAGTCCGTCGCCGCGGGCACCACTTCCAGCGAGCCCTGGCCAGTCACCGTGCCGGATTCTTCCGGATTGGCCGCCGATGCAGTCAGACTCACCGTGCCGGTCTGCGTGGCACTGGTAAACCAGAACCGCGCCACACCGCCGGAAGTCTGCGCACTTGCCACGCCACCCGCATTTTCAGGTGCGTTTAGCGGCGACACCACGCCCACCGTGGAGTCGCCCGAAGCCAAGTTGACCAAGGTGCCATCCGGCACCGGGTCACCATTGGACAAGCTGAATGACACGTTGACCTGCACGGTATAAGGCGCTGCCGGGTTCGGCGCCAGGCCGCGCGGGTTGGCTTGCACCGTGGCCGACAGAGGAATGACCTCCAGCTCGGGCCCGAAGGTGCCGGATGATTCAACAATTTCAATCGAGGCACTCGCCGTGAGGGTGGTGCCTGTCTCATCGTCGGGGTCGACGGCCGAAGCTGTCAAGGTCAGCGTTCCGGTGGCTGTCGCGCTGGTCACCCAGAAACTGGCCACACCACCAGAAGTCGGCGACGACGCCGATGGGCCGGCCTGAGCCGGTGCAGCAATTGGAGATATCACTCCAAGAGAAGCATTTCCACTCGCCAGGGTAACTTCTGTTCCGTTCGCAACAACGCTGCCGTCTGTCTTGCGGAAACTGACATTGACTTGAACGGTATAAGGCGCCTGCGGATTCGGAGCCAATCCTCGCGGGTTTGCCTCAATACTGGAGGCCAGCGGCGTTACTTCCAGTTCAGCTTGTGCCGGGGGCTCACAAGTGCTTTCAGTGACGGTAACGGTATTCGCTGCGGTCACAGTTCCCACACCGGAGGGATTGCTGCCAGACGCAGTCAAAGTCACCTGACCGGTTTCTGAACCACTAAAAAACCGGAATTGGGCGGTACCGCCCGAAGTCGTCGCCGAGGCTGATCCACCCGGAGAGCCCCCAGAAAGAGGTGCTACGGTGCCAATGGCGCTGGATGAAGTACTCAGCGAAACGCTGGTACCGTCGGCGACCGACGAGCCATTCGCCTGCTGAAAACGGACGTTGACCTGAGTCGAGGGCCGACACTCGAAAGCCGCAGCCTCCAGCGTTGACTGCATCGGGCTGACGGTCAAACGCGCCTCCCGGCCGGCATCGAAGGATCCGGAAGAGCCGCCGCCGCAGGCAACCAACACGACCGTCGCCAGACAGGCGATCAACAATTTCGACGTTTTCATCGTCAGGCCTTTTTGAAATTCAGTTTGATAGTTCATTTGCCGGGGCTCCGCAGCATTCAGTCCAGCACGACGCGGTCGTCGAGGATGGTGGGCGTGACAAAAATCAGGAGTTCTCGTTTTTGGTCGTCGGTGCCTCTACGACGGAACAAATGGCCCATCACTGGAACCTCCCCCAGCACAGGAACCCGGGTTGTTGTGAAATTACGCTCTTCCTGGTAAATCCCCCCGAGGACAACCGTCTGTCCATTGTCCACCAGAACGTTTGTCGCCATTTCCCTGGTGTCGATTGAGGGCACCGAACCGCCACGGCCCGTTTCGAAAATCTCCCCAACGGTATCTTGCTTGATCTGGAGATCCAGCTGAACCCGATTATCAGGGGTGATCAGTGGCCGCACCCTGAGTTCCAGAACGGCCTCTTTGAACTCAACATTGACTGCCCCACCCTGAGTCCCGCCCTGAACCGACTCGAAGGGAATCTCGACACCCTGCTGGATGAATGCCTGCTGCTGATTGGCAGCAATCAGGCGCGGGGTAGAAATCACTTCGCCCCGTCCTTCTGTCTCCAGAGCACTCAACTCAAGGTCCAGAAGGTAGTCGGCCGCCAGAATGCTGAACCCCAGACTTCCGGCGGGATTTGAGACCGGCAGGTTCACGTTCAGACGATCGTCAAGCCCCGGAACTGCCAGGGGCGTGCTCGTGCCGCGACCGGCTCGACGGTTGGCAATGGCGCTCTGGTTCATCGCGTTCAGCGCCTGCGAACTCGCCGAGGTGGTGTAGAGATTGCCTCGAGAATCCTGCCGAGCGCCGGTTACACCGAAGCGGACGCCGAGCTGATGATTGAAATCATGTCGGGCAATCACGATCCGCGACTCAATCTGGACCTGGCGAACCGGCCGATCCAGTTCGG
>PWLN01000163.1 GCA_003559375.1 Balneolaceae bacterium
AAGAGCTGCCGGGCAGCGGTATTCTATATGATCTTTCACCTCATTTAATTGATCAGGCATTATTACTATTCGGAAATCCTACTGCAGTTTATGCAGATTTGCAAAGCCAGAGGAGGGGAGATACTGATGACCGTTTTGATCTAACCCTTTATTATGACGGAGTGAAAGTATTGTTGCGGGCAGGGATGCTTGTGCCAGAGCAATCGGCCAGGTTTATTATCAGAGGCACGAAGGGATCATTTATCAAATATGGGCTGGATCCGCAGGAAGAGGCGCTTGCTGCCGGAATACTTCCGAACTCACCAGGGTGGGGAAGGGACCCTGAAGAGAGCTGGGGAACATTATTTCTTGAGAAGGATGGCATTATTCATACAGAAAAAATTGAGAGCCGGGCAGGAAATTATTTGGGATTTTATGAAGAGTTACGAACTGCCATTGAGAATGATGGTGAGATCCCGGTATTACCGGAGTCCGGCACGCTGATTATCCGGATCATTGAGAAAGCGATCGAAAGTAATGAAAAGAAAATGGCAGTAAGTCTTTAACTGTTATATGAGCCTCTGAAAGCCATTTCGATTGTTGAAAGCACCGGTTTGCAGCTTCCCTAATAGTTTTGATAATTCAGACTCCAATTGATGATTCATTGCATTGTTATCTGAATCATGTCTTACCAAAACCGGGCTTCCGATACCTAAAAAGAGTTCCGTTTTATCAGAAACTGCTGTATGCATGAACACTCCGATTGGAACCACATCAGCATCCGGACACTTTGAAACAATCCAACCAAGGCCTTTTTTGAAAGAAGGCCTGTTAACTGAAAAGGGTACTATTTTACCTTCCGGATAGATAAAAAGAGAGGCATTTGGGCGTTTCATGGAGTCAACAGCATACCGAAGGGAAGTAATGACACCTTTAGGGGCTTCAAGATTCACTGAGAAAGCTCCGATTTTTTTGAAAAATTTATGCCTTTGCATTTGTTTATCCTCCATCATTGCACGTGCCTTTTGCCTGAATATCTTTTGGTTCAAAAGAAGGGGAATCAGCCCATCCCACCACGAATTGTGATTCAGATAGTAAATCGTCTTACTTTTAGCATCCGGATAGTATTCCTGATGGTACCAGACACGATGGAACCTTCGCCAAAACAGATTTCTTACATAAAAATCGAAAACCTTTATAAACCAGGCTGATTCGGCTGCAGGAATAAAATCAGGATTTTTTTTCATTTATTTTGTCAGTTCAGAAATAAAGATGAAAACAGATATTTGATAAGGATCAACACTAAAAGGAATGAAAATTGTAAACAGTAAAATAGCAGAATATTCAGAATCGTTCACTTCACCCGAACCTGAAATTGTTCAAAAACTGGTTCTGGAATCCGTCAGTAAGCTCGAATATACCAATATGCTTTGCGGCAGACAGGTAGCATTGCTGCTAAGACTTCTTATTCAATTATCTGGCGCAAAAAGGGTTCTTGAAATTGGTACATTTACCGGATATTCAGCCATGATGATGGCAGATGTGATGCCAGAGGAAAGCGAATTAATTACAATTGATGTAAATAAAATGTATCAAAGTATATCTGCACCGTACTTTGAAAAGCCGCCCTATCATAAAATAATTCATCAAAGAAATGGAAATGCACTTGATGTGATTCAAAATTTAGATGGTTTATTTGACCTGATTTTTCTTGACGCAGATAAAGTAAACTATCCTGAGTATTTCAGGTTATTGAAAAGTAAATTGAATGTCGGTGGACTTCTTGTTGCAGATAATACACTTTGGGGAGGTGAAGTGATTAGCCGTAAAACTGAAAAGGCTAAAGCTGTACACCGGTTTAATGAAGTGCTGCGGGACGATCCTGATTTTGAACAGGTGATGTTGCCGGTTCGGGATGGCCTTACCATAGCGCGAATATCATCAAAATCCTGATACTTGAATTGAATATCGCTATACTGTTTATTTATAATTTCATATGGAAATCATAGTAGACAAATATTACAATCGAAAAAAACTTCAAACCTGGCTTGAATTTGAGATAGGCGGATCTGCACTGATTTTCATGCATTATTTTGCATTTCCAATGATAATTATGATTCCCCCATTCATTTCAAGAGTGATAACACTGATGATTATATCAGCTTTGATATACTTTATATTTTTGATATTTAAAGTTCTGATCCGGGAAAAGCGTTACGGGTGGATAAAACTATTTTTTGTACTTGTGGCCGGTTCGGGAATCATCACATACCTGTTCCTGATAAGGGCAGAGTGGATGTTAGACATGGGAAAATTATTGATATCGGGTATGGTATCAATCGTATTTTTCTTTTTTTATTCTTGTCTGCTGCGATGGTCGATACCACATTGGCCTATGGAAGATGAATTCGAGTTCTCCGGGAATTAAACTGGTTTAATATTTACTTTTTCTTGCTGCCACTGTAGAGTGGATATTCGAACAGACGGCACTCAACCGTTGAATTAAAAAAGGTGGTTCTGGATGATGGCCTTAGACCGACTTTTTTTGCAAGTTTCAAATTTCCTGTAAATACATATCCTGTTTTACCGCTGCATTCTGACTTCATATAGTCTCCTATCTTTTTATAGAGCTGGCCAAGATTCCGTTCTTTATCAAGGCGAATACCATAAGGCGGATTTACTACAACAACACCATTACCATCCGGAACCGGTGTTTGAGATACATCACAGGTTATGAATTCTATCCATTGATCAACCCCGGCTGTTTGCGCATTTTTTCGTGCTGTAATGATGGCACCAGGATCATGATCTGCCGCGATGAATCTGCTTTCGGTTTCTTTGAAAGAAAGTTTTTTCGCCTCTTCCCGAATGGATTGGTAGAATTCATTATCGAAACCCGGAATATGCATGAAACCGAAATTATTACGAAGTGAAGCCGGGGCACGGTTCAGCTCTTTCATTGCTGCCTCTATAACAAGTGTTCCGCCGCCTGTCATTGGATTGATGAAATGCATTCCGGGCTTCCAGTTCGTTGCATCAATGATTCCTGCAGCAAGTGTTTCCTGCATGGGTGCAGATGAAGATACACTACGGTAATTTCTGCGCGACAATGATTCACCGGAAGTATCTATAAAAATTCTGGCAATGTTTTGTGTCCAAAAGAGAAAAACAACGCTGCGGTTAAGGTCTGATCCGCTATCGGGTCGTCTGCCTGTTTTGAAACGAATGCGGTCGGCAATAGCATCTTTTACAACCAGGTTTGCATACTGGTCATTCTTTATAGAAGGATGGTCAACACGTGATGTAACGGCAAAATATCCGCTGTCAGGAATCCACTCTTCCCAGGCTAATGACTTTACCCAGTTTCGAAGTTTATCGGGATTTGGGATTTCCCGTTCATCAATCAGATAATGAACACGATGGGCCGTTCGAAGCCAATAATTCAGTTTGATACAGTCGTTCAATGATGCCTGAATTTCCAGGCCGGTATCTCTTGTTGTTACAGCCTGAAATCCTGAATCCGAAATTTCCTTCTGAAGATAGGGGGTAAGGCCGAGCGGACTTGTAATGCTGACTGTACTTTTTTTAATAAAATCTGCCATACGGGAAATCTATGCAGCTAAAAGTGCAAAAAAAAGCCGGAGGACTAAATAAAAATCAACCGGCTTGTTCTGCATTTCATCCATCAATTATTGGATTTCTACCAATTCGATCTCAAATGTGAGGTCTTTTCCTGCCAGTGGATGATTGGCATTCAGAGTGAGATCCGAATCATTCATATCGGTAATGATTACAGGTATAGGCTGTCCGTCTGGCTGATTTACCTGTAGCTGCATACCTATTTCCGGATTAACTCCCTCAGGAAGCTGGTTTTTTGGAACATTAATGATCAGGTCATCACGTTCTTCTCCATAAGCCTCATCACTTGGGATCTCTACTTTTACAGATTCACCAACATTCAATCCAATTACAGCTTTTTCGAAACCCGGAATCAGGCGGCCTTCACCCAATTTGAATTCAAGTGGCTCTCTGCCTGTTGATGTATCAAAAACTTCTCCGTTATTCAATGTTCCTGTATAATGAACTTTTACGGTATCACCATTTTTTACTTGTGACAAAATATTTTCAATTTAATTATTACTTTAGTTGATCTTAAAGGTAACCTTTTTTGCCCGTAATTGTGAATAGAATCATCCTATCATAAGATTAGTATATGTCGATCAAAGAAATTCTTTCTAATGCCAAGACAATTGCAATTATCGGTTGTTCATCCAGGCAGTACCGTACCAGCTACATGATTGCCAATTATTTACTCGAAGCCGGATATGAAATTGTTCCTGTCAATCCAAATGAAACCTTGGTTTTTGGGAGGCCCTGTTATCCAGCTATATATACGATTCCCGCAGATTTACAAATTGATATCGTAAATATTTTCAGGAACAAGATGTATACCCTTGATATGATAAATGAAATTGTGGACTGGTCAATGAATATGAATGTAAAACCAGCGATTTGGACACAGTTGGATGTCAGCACATCTGCTTCTAAAGAATTGGCCCTGAATAATGGACATCAATACATAGAAAATCGATGCATATTGGTGGAGCATAAACGGTTCATTTGATATCGGATCAGTTTTTATCCTCCTTAAAGAGGATTTTTTTACGCTCATCTGCATATTCATCCATTTTCGACTTCAAGACGATCTCGATTTCTTTTTTTTCATCCTCAGGTATATAGGTGTAGAATTCTTTAATTCTATCACTTTTTTGTTTTTCACTGTAGATAAACTCTATACCAATTAAAGTTTCACTTTGCCAGCTCCAGGCAATCACTTCTTTCCAGTGGATAAACCGGTCGAGGAACAGGATTCCCGTTGAGCGAAATTCCGGGACAATTTTGAGTGTAAATGCAAAAAACCCAAAACTCATTAAAGATAGTCCCGATGTTAATCGTATTCCGGTTATTGGCAGTGCGGATAAAACAGAAGTTCTGTAGATGCCATAAATAATCAAAACAATTGCAAGCAAATTGGGTGCGTGATCGATCCAGAAAGACCGGTACTGATATAAAACAGAACCACATTTTCTTCGAAGTGACAATAGCCGGTTTGCATAACCGGCAAAAAAGCCTGCAAGAACCGTGTAAATGGTCATCATGAATGGGGCTGCGATGTACTGTGGGAAATATCCAAGTACGTACATAATCATTAAAACTGTAAAAATGAAAAAGATGAATAAAAACCCATTCAGTACATTTGTCCTGGTAAGCAGATCGAAGCGGAACCAGTTTTGGTTGCCGGCATATGCCCCAAAAATGAAAATAAAGATTAAGAAAAGGCTTAAATACCACATAAATTGAACGTATTTTTCAGCGATCTATGTTACAAATGCTCATTACGAACTGCAAACAGAATCAACTGATGAATAATAAATTTACACCCGTTTCAATAGATGTTGGAAACAGTGAACAGACATTCACGATTGAGTGGGCAGATGGCCATAAAACGGTATTGCCACTATTTGGCCTGCGGAAAAATTGTCCATGTGTAACATGCCGTGGTGGCCATGATATGATGGGTAGGTATGAACCTCAGCTGTTCCTGGTTCAACCAACACGAATTTATAAAATTGTTTCTGCTGAACCAGTGGGAAATCATGCTATAAGAATAAAATGGGACGATGGCCATAATGCTGGCATGTATAAATGGGAATTGATTCGGCATATGGATGAATCTGTGGAGAGGATAGGGGGGGGTAAAAGTGAAAAGTGAAAAGCTGGCGAATCGTCATCCCGGCCTTGGGTATTGCCTGAGTTAATTACTGATGATATTCCTTTGCATAACCGCAATTCCATTGCGCAGCTAAGCCGGGATCTCCTGATGTAGATCTGGGTTCTAAATTATCCTATCACGGATCAATCCGATGGCACCTGCAACGGATGCAGCTGCACCAAATATCAATAACCATATTGTACTGTTATCCGGCCTGGCTGGGACATAACTTTCAACTTCTGCCTGAAACTGCTGAAATTCCTGATTACCCATCCACAGCAATGTGAGACCGGTAATCAGTATTAGTATCGGGACGGCTTTAGTCTGAAGAAATTTGTCTGATCTGAAGCTCTCAGACATGATGCTATAATTTTATTGAGTTATGATTTCTTAATGAAAAGTCCTGCAAGTCCTGCTGCCAGAGCCGCAGCACCGCCAATCATCATCCACATGGCACTGCTGTCGGGAGAACCGGTGAAAAATTCTTCTACCTCAGAGCTCAGGGATTGATACTCCTGATAACCAAAATATAGGAGCAGGATTCCAGCAACAATCAGGGCTGCAGATATCATTTTTTTCATAGTATTAATACTTTTCAGGGTTATGATTTTTCACGAAATTCATTTCTGGCTTTCAGAAGTTTCAGAATTCTTTCCATACTTCTTTTTTTTACAGAGATGTCTCTTGTGTAGTAAATCGTTGAAAAAATGACAAATGCCCAGGTTATGAGGCCAAGAGTGAGGTTTGTTGTTTCACCATCATTTCCATAACCAATAAAATGGTAAACACTGATCAATGAAAATGTAAGTATAGAAAATATCACTACAATCCCCATAAACCGTATTTGCTTCAATGAGTAATCTGCCATTTTTTTATACTCACCTTCTTTTAACCACTTTTTTTGTTTGTACAGAAGAAGATGATTGTACTGATTCATTTCTTCTTTAATCATTGCTGTAAAAATATCGTCCTCGGGCATATTCTGAAGTATTTATATACCAATACAATAACGATTTGTGGTTTGCCATTCCATTTAATGCGTTATAATTGACATTTTTTTTAAGAATTATATTCGTACAATCAGATAAATTGAATAATATTTTATAACTATGAAAAAGAAATTTATCCTGTTATCTATTTGTTTTGCTACTGTATTTGTACTCATTACTGTCGAGCTTATAAATGCCCAGCCAACTGCGGAGCAATTATCGGAACAGATTGCTCAGCGTAACAGCCAGAGAATTGCAAATATTGACCGCCTGTCCATTACAATATCTCCCCAGAACGGTGGCTTTTTCCCCGAAACAACGTCCAGTTATGTAAAAATAAACCGCGGGGGGAGGGATGTACTCATAACTGAAGATTCAGATATGGATGTAGGGGTTCTAAGCGGATCTTTCGACGATCAGCTGCCAAAAATTATTCGTGCGGCGCATACTATTTCTACATCTATACTTAATGGTGTTTCTGTATATAAAATTGAAGTGGATGATCCTGATGCATTAAATGAGCTTGGCCGTGATGATTCCGATATCGATTTTTATGATGATGACGATGATATTACCGTAACCGGTGCAGTTGTATGGTTACACAGAACTGAGCTATATCCTGTAAGAATGGAAATGGAGCAGATTTCACCTGAGGGCTATTCCGTTCAGGTAACACTTGACATGGATGATTATCGTGAATACTCCGGGCTTGCCATACCACACCGTATTACCATGAATATTGATGGGTTCCAGGATCAATTTACTGAAGAAGACAAGATGTTGATGCAGGAATATCTTCGCGATATTGAAGAGCAGCTTCGTGAGTTAAGTGATTCACAGCGGCAAATGATGGAGGACCAGCTTCGGCCTCAGCTCGAACAATTTCAGGCCATGCTGGATGGTGAATTCGAGATAAATGAAATGGTTTTTATCGTTACTGATGTGAAAGTGAATGAATGAGGCAGGTACAGTTCAGAAAATTTTCTTTACCACTCAAATTAATATTGCTAATTCATTTAGTTTCATTTTTGTATTGGTGTCCCAAGTGGTGTTTCGGGAACGTATGGATCTGACGGGTAGGTGTCTGGGGTTATTATCACACCCGTAGTTAATTTCAATGGATGTTCAGTTGCGTTATCAAAGCCAGCCTCTACAAACCAGGCTGTATAGCCTTCTTCAGGAACCGGCAGATGTACAGTAATCTGGCCATCTGCGGATATTTCCAATTCCTGCGACACCCAGATTCTGTCAATTACATACAATCTGAAATCCCTGCCTTCCGGATTATGGGCACTCCAGAGTAACAGTTCATCGGGAAGATTATCCGGATCAAAGGAGATGGTAAAAGAATTTTCTGCGGCTTGCCAGTTCATTACCGGCATTTCGCTGTCGGTTAGGATTTTTTGATAAAATGAAGTCATGCTGATGCTTGCATCACTTGCGTTTAATGAATGGCCATTATTAGGAACATACCGGAGGTAACTTTCTCCCTGTAGTTCGTTCCAGTAAAACTGCCATGAATCAGGCAGGAAAAATTCATCACTTGCTCCATTGATGATAAACTTGGGCATTGTGAGCCTGTCGAGGTAAGAGTAGGGATCTATCAATTCAAGCATCCTGCTGAATTCTTCAGAATGCTGCCAGTCCATAATGTTTTCATCCACATACTCTTTGATAGCCGGAGACCACTCGCCCAAAGACTGCCAATGATGTTCAAATGAAGGGACAATATTCAGCAGGTCTATCACAACAGGTACGATGGCAATAACCCGGTTATCAAAAATTCCGGTAGTCCAGGTGGTCCATCCGCGTTTGGATGCCCCGCCAACTACAAAATTGTCCACTTCGAGCCCGAGTTCTGAAGATGCAAAGTCTGAAACTGTATCGAGTGCCCTTACAGCAGCAGCAGTCATGGGTAATCGGGCAAGCCAAACTGCATCTTCATCCCTGGCTCCTCCTTCAAGATACTTTCTCCAGCCGTACGCAATGAGGTCATCTTCATATCTCTGATCAAGCCGCTCATCATTCAGAAATGAAATAGGCTGATAAGGTACATTATGTAAGTCGGCTGTAATGGATCGTGTAGAAAGTGCAGTATTCAGCAGCATGGGATTCAATGAAACAGGGCGATCTGTATAGTTGGTTCCGCCGCCAATCCAGAGAAATCCGGTTTCGTGGTCAACTTCATCAGGTACAACAATCGTTAACCAATGCCACCATTTGGTTTCATTCACCAAGTCTTCTGTGAGCCATTCCTGCGACACCATCCGGATGATATAAGCGGTATAATCATCTCCTTCAATCGTACTTTCCAGCTCATATTGATAAGCAGGATCTACATCATTGAGATATGCTTCGAATGGATGTATCCGGACTTCGTCCTGAATGGTTTGACAGGATATAAAAATTGCAATTAACGTGAAATAAGTAAAGCTCTTTAAGCTGGTCATGATGAGGTTATTGGTTAGTTATCCTTTTAGAACCGTATATACAAAGAGAAACAGAAAGAGACAATAAGATTGTATACAATCAAACTCTTTCAATATCGATTATTGACCAGGGTAACGTATCAAGATCAACATTGCCGCCGGTTAGTATGATCCCGGTTTTTTTTCCGGTTATGTTAATCTTTTGATCCATGATTGCTGCAACAGGTACTGCACAGGAAGGCTCAATGATGATTTTCAGGCGTTCCCAAACATGCTTCATATTACGAATAATCGATTCATCAGAAACTGTGACGATATCATCCACATATTTCTGAATAGCTTCAAAAGTGAGTGTACCAAGGGATGTTCTCAATCCATCGGCGACAGTATCTGTGCGAAGCACCGGTTCAATACTACCTGAATGAAATGACCGCCAGGCGTCATCAGCTAATTCCGGTTCCGCGGCAATTACTTTAATTCCCGGTTTGATTTTTTTGGCCGCAATCGCTGTTCCACTGATGAGTCCGCCGCCACCTACAGGGGCGATAATCAGTTCAAGGTCGGGAATCTCACTCAATAGTTCGAGTGCACATGTTCCCTGGCCTGCAATCACATCAGGATGGTTATAAGGATGAATAAACGTTGCACCGGTTTCCCTGATAATTCTTTCAGCAGTTTCTTCCCGTGATTCAATTGTTGGATCACAAAACACGATCTCCGCTCCATAATCTCTCACAGCATTTACCTTTATCGTGGGCGCATTTTCTGGCATTACAATGGTCGCTTTATAGCCGCAACGTTTCGATGCAAGTGCCACTGCCTGCGCGTGATTCCCGGATGAATGTGTAATGATTCCCTTTTGGCCATCATCTTTTGATAATCTGAGAATTGCGTTGCAGGCGCCTCTGAATTTGAAAGCACCCACTTTCTGGAAGTTCTCGCATTTAAAATAGATTTCACCACCAGTTTGCTCATTGAACCATGATGATGTGAGGATGGGTGTGTGGTGAGCGTAATTTTTGATACGCTGAGAGGCCTGAATGATGTCTTGTAATTTTGGCAGGGTAGGCATTTGATGTGTAGTTCGTTGTGGAAGGTTGGAGATGAACGGGATGGTGTTCCGTTGTACGATTGGGATCAGTGGTTTTTGTTAGAATATTACAATGAAGAAGATGTCATCGTTCAAATAGATTTTGGTTAACGGGACAGCGTCCCGTTGTACGGTTAGTAGTTGAGGCCGGGTTGGGTGATTTTGAATCCTGATTCTTCTTTTGCCTGCTGAACCATTTCTTCAACATCTTTGAGAAGTTGCCTGGCATCATAAATAATGCCGTCTTTGATTGTATATTTTACACCGCCTACACGTACAGCTTCGTTGTTCTCATTAACGCGGATTGCTCCTGTACCATAAAGCACCTGGAGATTGGCCTGTGGATTTTCATCGATTATCACAAGGTCTGCCAGTTTACCCACTTCAATTGTTCCAAGTTTATCATCTACTCCCAATACCTCTGCTGCTCTAAGTGATGCAGACTGAAATATTTCGAGAGGATGGAAGCCGGCTTCTCGCATCAATTCCATTTCACGTATATAGGCAAACCCGTATAGTTTATAGATGAATCCGGCATCGGAGCCAAGGGTTACTTTGCCGCCCCGGTTTTTGTATTCATTCACAAACTGCATCCAGATTCGGTAATTTTCTTTCCAGGCTATCTCCTGTTCAGTGCCCCAATCGAACCAGTAGGATCCATGGGCTTGCCTGTTGGGTTCAAAAAACTGCCAGAGAGAGGGCAGGGTGTACCGTTCGTGCCATTCAGCCCTGCGTTCGCGCATCAGGTCGCGGCTGGCTTCATAGATGGTGAATGTGGGATTAATCTCATAATCGAGTTCTATAAGCCGGTTCATTACACTGTTCCAACGATCACTGCCCGGTTTTGCCGCCTGTTTCCATAGCCTACCTGCCTCTTCAAAACGGTGCTGTTCATCCATATAGTTATAGTTGAGTGGATAGTCCTGGATCACACGGTCTTCAAACAACGCTTCTGGAAGCCCATACCAGTGAGTCATGCCTCGCAGGCCCATTTCAGCAGTATGCGAGACATTCGCATATACTACACGTGGCTGTGCATGATGCGCCATGGATCCAAGCCCAAGGCGATTGGCTTCATCCAGGGATGCTTCCCAGATTTCAGGACGGGCACCAAAATATTTAATCCCATCGGCACCATTCCGGTGAATCATTCGCACCCATTCGCGTGCATCTTCAACGGAGT
>PWLN01000131.1 GCA_003559375.1 Balneolaceae bacterium
AAAAGAAACTTCGATATTCGATATTCAATATTCGGTGTTCGATATTTCCTCCTCTTTCCCGAGGCTGTAGGCCTGGGATAGACGCCGCCAGCCCTGCCTTTTTAAAAACCTGCCTGCACGTCCATCCAATAGTTTGCCGTTGGAATAGGTGAGCATGCCATTCACCCATACTTTTTCAATTCCTTCTGCCGGTTTCTTTGGATCGTTATAGGTTGCTGTATCCCTAATTTTTTCCGGATCAAATAGTACCAGGTCGGCGTTATATCCATCCTCAATGCGGCCACGATTTTTAATCCTGAACTCACGTGCCGGTAAACCGGTCATTTTATTAACTGCTGTTGGAAGATCAAAGAGGTTCAATTCCCGGCAGTAACGGCTTAAAACACGCGGAAAGGTACCCCAGAGCCTGGGATGCGGGTGAGGGTCGTGCGGGAGTCCATCAGAACCGATCATGGTGCGCTCATATTTCAAAATATTCTGTACATCCTCCTCACTCATACAGTGATAAACGGCACCGGCCGGCATCAGTTTATATGCAGTTTCGATCAGTGATAAATTCCATCCAGTTGCAATCTCAGTTAGCAGTTTTCCGCTTTTATCCGGATGTGGCTCTGACCATGTAATAAAAATATCATAAGCATCTGTTACCTGTCCGGGGTCAAGATTACTCGAACTAGTGGAATAGGGGTAGCAATCACATGCAAAGGGATGCGAATCACTTCTTTCAGAAATAAGTTTCAGTACCTCAACACTTCGGCCCCAATTTGCTGATCCCGCACATTTGAGATGTGAGATAATCAGGGGTACACGGTGTGAAACGGCTGAATCGAATGACTCATTTACTGCATCCAGAATGCCGTCAAATTCCGTTCGCATGTGTGTGGTATAGATGCCTCCGGCGGCGGCCACTTCTTCGATCAACGCAATTATCTCGCTTTCCGGAGCCTCAAATGCACTGTTATAGGCAAGTCCGCTGCTCAATCCGATCGCACCCTCTTTCAGTGCCTGCCGCAATTGAAGTTTCATAGCTTTGATTTCCTTCGCAGATGCAGGCCTGAAAAGGTCTGTCATATGATTATTTCTCAAAGAAGTGTGGCCAACTAAAGCTGCTACATTTACATTAGGCCTGGCCTTGTCCACAGCCTTCACGAAACCGGAAAATTCCGGATAGATAAAATCATGCTTTTCACCAATCAGGTTCATTGGGTTTGGAAGTTCATCCCGGATAGTAACAGGACTTGCACTGATCCCACAATTACCAACGATTACAGTAGTGACTCCCTGGCTGATTTTATTCATCATTTCCGGGGTTTTGATCACCGCCGTATCGTCGTGGGTGTGCACATCGATAAACCCTGGAGCGAGATACAGCCCGTCGCCATTAACAGTTTCATCAGCTGATAGTCCGGAATTGTGTGGATGTACGGAAAGTGTTCCGTCTGCTGATATGGCGACATCCAGAAATTTTTCTTCCGTGCCGCTTCCATCCAGAACAGCGGCATCGCAAATTAATGTACTGTATTTCAAAAGAATTGCTGACTATTGGATTAGGTGTAAGATCCAATTTACGGAATAGAAGGCACGAAAGTTAGGGGCCACAAAGTAAGACACGAGGGTTAGGGCCACAATGGCACAAAGGCACTATGTGAGTGATGTGTTTTGTGTGGCCTTTAGTATGGGGACAGCGAAAACCTGACAGCATTACGGCTGTTCCGGCAGATCCGCGTAATAGTTTCGGTATTTGCCGGCGAGTTCTGTGGAACTTTCTCGGATATTGAGTGATACCGGCACAAGGTTTGTATAACCGGTATGAGGAATATCGGTTCGCTCTTTCAGCCGGTTAAAAATCAGCTCAAGGGTTTTTTTTCCAAGCACTTCATAAGGTGTGTGAACCGATGTGATGGTTGGTGTGTACAGGCTGCATGCAGGTAAATCGTCAAACCCAGCTACGGCTACATCAGATGGAATGTGAACTCCCTGCCTCATGGCACTGTGCATAAAACCCAGTGTCATACTGTCGTTGCTGCAGAAAATTGCATCAGGTTTGAGGCTTAATTCTTTGAAATCATCATAGGCTTCCTTACCCTTTTGGAATGAATAATCCCCATTATATTGCCAGATCAGTTTCATATTTTCCGAGGCCTGGATATAATCGATAAAACCATTTTTTCTCAGCATGGCCTCATATTGACTGACCGGTCCCTGAATAATTCCAAGATTTCGGTAACCGTGCTCCTCAAAATGTTTGGCAACGAGATAGCCTCCTCTGTAGTTGTCAAACGTCACGGTATCCAATATAGGATTGATAATAGGTGCTATGGATACTACCGGGAAATCAGCCGGAACTTTTTTAATTAACTCCTGATAGTGAGCTTCCCTGAATTCTGGCAGAAAAATGACTGCGGCGTCGTATCGGTTTTTCTTAAGTTCTGAAAGCATCTGTGTGGCAGTCGAAGAAATGTAGCGTAAGCTAATCAGGTTCACCGATGCTTTTTTATCCTTTGTTGAGTGATCAAATCCTTCGAATAGTGAGGAATAAAATTCTCCTGTATAATGGCGGGTTACCAGTGCGATATTGATGCAATGTTTGTGTTCGATAGGGGTATGAACACTTAATAAAGGATAATTCAGGCGATTGGCACTTTCAAAAACTTTTCTTTCATTCGCTTTACTGATTTTCCCGGTCTGAGACAAAGCTCTCGATACAGTGGAAATAGAGAGCCCGGTATCCCTGGCAATATCTTTCAGAGTAACTTTTTTTAGCATAATTAATTCAAATGAATTGGGTGTAAGTGAAAATGAGAAATTATTTTCACGAAATCTACTTACGATGTATGGCTATATACCATCTCTTAATAATTTAATGAAATTTTTTTGCACGATACCAAAAACAATTGCATCATACAGAGATTTTTTATCCTGGTTTCTGTATATGTGAATTGTGCGTAACTAATCTTAAAAGGGCCATGTTAAAAAAAATTTTGACACATAGCTGTAATTTATGCAGATAAAAAGGAAAGTTTGGCGGACGGATAATTGAAATTATATTTCATTTTTATGAAATATATTTGCAGTTTATTTACCTTCTTATTAAAATGTTATAGAAGAGTATTTACTCCAGGGTTTAATCCGGATTACATATTGTTTTTAAATCCGGGTATGATTGGCGCTCTTTTGTTTACAGAAGTAAAGCCGTAAGGATATAACTACAAGTTATTTTGATAGTGAGTGCGCAGAATCTTATCTCAGCGTCAGGGATGATGAAAACCATAACGATAAATTCCAAGGTTTTTGGCAGCTAATTTAACACCAGAAAAGTACCGGATTCCTTTACTCCAAAAGGCAGCATTTGGATCGGGCCATCTCGTTAATAATCTGCTGCCCGGGGCGCTTGGGGTATTCTCATTTTTCCTGCTCACTGCCTTTGGAATGGATCCTTTTCTGGCTGGATTGCTTGGTGGTTTGCCCAGGTTGTTCGATGCCATTACAGATCCCATCATGGGGTATATCTCCGATAACACGAAATCGAAATATGGTCGTCGTAAACCCTATATTTTTGTTGGTGCTATCTTAAGCGGAATTCTTTTTGTACTCTTGTGGCAGCTCGATCCGGAAGGTTCACAAGCGTATAATTTCTGGTATTTCCTGTTCTTTTCCCTGATTTACCTCATTGGCAATACCATTTTTGCCACCCCGCTCATAGGCCTTGGTTATGAAATGACCCCTGATTATAACGAAAGAACCAGGCTGATGGGCTTTTCACAAACTATGGGCCAGTTTGCCTGGATGATCGTGC
This sequence comes from Balneolaceae bacterium, assembly GCA_003559375.1. Lineage (GTDB taxonomy): Bacteria > Bacteroidota > Rhodothermia > Balneolales > Balneolaceae > Rhodohalobacter. The sequence continues at coordinate 3,797 of PWLN01000131.1, forward strand.
CATGGTTTTGGGCATTAATTGCAAACCCTGACCTGTTTGAAACACAGGCCGATGGCGTGCATAAACTCGCAGTCGTTGTTGGCGGGGCCTGCATGATTCTCGGTATTATGCCCGCGCTCTTTTGCAAGGAAGTGGATCAGGCCAATCTCACCAACAGGGCTGAACTGTCGATCAGATCCATTACGAAAAACTTCAAAGATCTGCTATCAAAGGTCGTGGAGGTTTTTAAAAATAAGCCTTTTGTTCGCCTTTGCGTTGCAACATTCCTGGTATTCAACGGATTCCAGATGGTAGCCTCATTCAGTTATTTCATCATCGTGTTCTATATGTTCAATGGTGATTATGGAATGGCCGGAAGCTGGCCTGCATGGTTTTCGACCGTGAGTGCATTTTGTACTGCATTTCTGATTATTCCCATCATCACCTGGATCTCAAACCGGTGGGGCAAGCGTAATGCTTTCATTATTTCGACTGTGATCTCAATCATCGGCTACGTCCTGAAATGGTGGGGTTTTAACCCGGCAAATCCATGGCTGATGTTTATGCCTGTGCCACTCATGGTTTTTGGTATCGGTGGCCTGTTCACGCTGATGATGAGTATGACCGCAGATGTGTGCGACCTTGATGAATTGATTAATGGGATGCCACGTAAAGAAGGTACGTTTGGAGCTATTTACTGGTGGATGGTAAAGCTGGGACAGGGTATTGCCCTTGTTTTAGGTGGCCTGATCCTGAGCCTAGTCGGTTTTGACCAGAACGCCACTGTTCAAACAGCACAGACCATTACAAACCTCAGGCTTGCGGATATCCTGGTTCCAGCACTTACGGCGGCACTGGCAATCTGGGTGATGTGGGGCTATGACCTTACAGAGGAAAGGGCAGTGGAAATCAAAGAAGAACTTATTAACAGAAGAGGTGAACTCATACAAAACTAAAATCATAACCCATTCTTTTAATAAACATAAAATACATAAACAAAAAACAACGTATACAATATGAAAACAAGAAAATACGTAATCGCATTGCTGAGTATCCTGTTTGCATTTTATGCATGCAGTGATGACAGTGTATCTGTGATAGATGTAGATCCTCCGGTTGATCCCGGACCAGAAGAGCCGGCACCTGAGGAGCCGGAATACGATTCAGCACTTTTTGGCACATGGGTGCTTGACCCAACCGCCGGTGCACTGGGTGTCGGACCCGCTGTAGGAGATTACTCATGGTGGTCGAGCAGTGCAGCAGATGTTACTGATCGTGCCTGTTTCTTTGACGATGAGTATGTCTTTAACGAAGATGGAACCTTCCGGAATATACTTGGAGATGAAACCTGGCTGGAAACATGGCAGGGAGTGGATGAGGACAGGTGTGGAACACCAGTTCCTCCACATGATGGCTCTACAGTTGGTGAATGGTATGTATCCAACGGATCGGTTACTATATCTGGCCGCGGTGTATATCTCGGCCTTCCAAAAGTACACAACTCGGGCGAAGACGGAGCACCTGCTAATGACACTATCACTTATAATTATGAAGTGTTGAATGATGGCACCATTCTGGAGATTACCATTACCGGCTGGAATCCGGATGCCCCGGAAGCAGCCTGGTATTTCAGGCTTACCAATGAAACAGATTCTGAGCCGGTTGAAGAATCAGCACTTGTGGGAAGCTGGTCATTGGATCCAACGGAAGGGGCACTTGGAGTAGGCCCTGCACTGGGTGATTATTCATGGTGGTCGAGCAGTGCCGAAGATGTTACAACACGTGACTGTCTATTTGATGATCTCTATATTTTCAATGAAGACGGAACGTACCAGATGGATCTCGGTGATGAAACCTGGCTGGAAACCTGGCAGGGTGTAGATGAAGACAGGTGTGGTGTTCCAGTGCCCCCACATGATGGCACCACAGTTGGCGAATGGTCAGTGGATAATGGCAATGTTACAATAACTGGATCTGGTCTATATCTTGGACTTTCTAAAGTTCATAACACAGGAGAAGACGGAGCCCCAGCGAATAACACCATCACCTATAATTATTCATTATCCAATGACGATGATACACTCGAAGTAACCATTCAAGGCTGGCTCCCTGATGTACCGGAAGCAACATGGTATTACAGATTTGCACGACAGGAGTAATCCTTCGTAAATAACGTAATATGAAATACTGTTAAAGAAAGTATTTGTGTATTAACAGGAACTATTCCAAGAGAGAAAAACCAGGAACCGGTTAGAACAGCCGGTTCCTTTTTTTTATTTACTCGATATCCGATACTCCACGTTCGATGAATGGGTTTTGCCATTGTAAAGATTGTTTTGCGGATCCATCATAAAGCGAATGATACCCCGATTTCTTCGAATATTGACGCATGGATGGTGAACATCTATCTGGAGATTAATTACAAGCGGCCGTTTTTCATTTTAAATGAATAAAAAAACGGTAATATTTATAAAATGAACCATTTATTTACCGGTGCTTTACGAACCATTACCGGCAACAGTATAGTTTTACGTTGGCCGGTTAAATAGGATTCGGTACTTCCTGGAATTACTTTTTCAGTGTAAATGGAAGCCCGGATACACAAGCATCAACCATATGAAGAGACGAGTTCGAATAGCTGTCATCGTGATGGGCTTTAGCGGTTTGATTGCAGAAATCTTCCTGCTCAGAGAACTGCTGATTCTCTTTTCAGGCAATGAACTCAGTATTGGTATTATTCTGGCCAATTGGCTCTTACTTGAGGCAGTGGGCTGTTTTTGGCCCGGACGGTTGATTGACCGGACTGAAAAAAAAATTGAATGGTTTATCGTGGTTACCGTTCTCTTTTCAATTGCACTGATTGCCGCAATTTTTGCTGCACGCCTCATTAAATTGGCACTGGGTGTATCCATTGGCGAGCATATTGGCCTTATGCCAATGTTTTATTCATCACTGCTGATATTGCTGCCAGTGAGTATTCTGCACGGAGCACTCTTTACATTTAGCTGCCGGCTCTATTCTCAGTATGGGAAGGAGGATACTGATTCCGCTGTCGCAGGCAGGGTATATATTGATGAAACCCTGGGCACTATTGCCGGGGGTGTGATCTGCACATTTTTATTTATTCCATTTCTCAACAGCTTTGAAGTTGTAATAGGTGTGGCTTTTATCCATTTGATCATTTGTCTTTGGTTGATAAGCCCTGTTTCTAAGCAAACAACTGGCCAAAAAAACACCATTTTTGTAAATCAGGTTTCCGGCACCTCTGATGCCAGAGGTTCGATTGGAATGGATAAGGGAAAGCTGGCTATCCTGCTGCCTACCGGTATTCTCACTACCGTTATCGGTATAGGACTTTTGGCGGGGCAGGCAGAACGTATCCATCAGAAAGCCATCGGCCTGCAATGGAAGAATCACAATGTAGTGCACTATCAAAATTCGCCTTACAGCAACATCACGGTACTTGAAAATCAGGGGCAATACCTTTTTTTCCTGGATGGAATACCCGAAATCATCACTCCGATGCCAGATATGTTGTTTGTAGAGGAGTTTGTACATCTGCCAATGCTGGCCCATCCTGATCCGCAGGAAGTGCTCATTATTAGAGGCGGAGCAGGTGGTATGATCGATGAGGTTCTAAAACACCCTTCGGTGAAGAAAGTCACATATGCTGAAAATGATCCGGTGTTTCTTGAGGTAATCCGCAAATTTCCTACGTCCATGACTGAGTCTGAACTGAACGATCCGAGGGTTCAGGTTCGGTACCTCGATGGACGCTTGCTTCTTGCAACTTCTTCGCAGGCGTATGACATTATATTCATCGGGGTGATGGAGCCCTCTAACCTGCAGGCAAACCGCTTTTTCACACGCGAATTTTTTACGCTGGTACAAAAAAGGCTTCATGACGGCGGCATACTGGTGATTTCTGTCCCTGGATCACTGACCTTTCTGAGTGACGAACTTAAGAATCTGAACAGCAGCATTTTCCGTACACTGGATGATGTATTTCATCACGTAAGAGCAATACCCGGTGATCTCAGAAATCTCTTTCTGGCTTCGGATGCTTCTGAAGTAACCGATTTGGATCTGAGTTTGCTGATACAGAGGCTTGATGAACGGCAAATTATGGCTGAGGGAGTTGTACCCTGGCACATCGAAAAAAAGCTGCATGATGGCTGGAGAGATTGGTTTAAGGACTATATTTCCGGATCATCAGCCGGAATGAACCAGGATCTCAAACCTGTTGGGCTTTACTATCACATCGCACACTGGAATTCCCTCTATGCACCCATATTCGGGTCGGTCTACAACAGCTTTGAGATGGCCAATCCGGGAACGGTTCTTCCTGCTCTTCTATTCATCACTTTACTTTTACTTTTTTTGCGATTACGCAGTAATAAAGGCAACAGAATTGGTGTGCCTTATGCCATCATCACTACCGGATTTGCCGGAATGATCTTCAGCCTGATCGTGATATTTATGTTCCAGGTAACCTTTGGAAATGTATTTGCATGGATTGGGCTGCTGGTTGCATTTTTCATGCTGGGTGCCGCGGCCGGGGCACTTCTGATTACAGACCTGCTGCCAAACATCAAAGATAATAAACGATGGTTTCTGGCAATGGAAGTTGCCATTATCTGCTTTGCACTTATTCTTCCGTTTTTGTTCCAGATGAATCAGCCGTTTATGGAAAGCTCATTCGCCTTTTCCCTGTTCCGGATGCTGTTCCTGTTTTTATCGCTGATTGCCGGAATACTGGTCGGTTTCCAGTATCCGCTTGCAAACAAGCTGATGCTGCGAAATAAGGCTGATATTAGCCGTACCGGTGGTATGCTTTATGCATCCGATTTATTAGGCGGATGGATCGGAGGCATAGCCGGAGGAGTCGTGCTGCTGCCCATTATGGGAGTTACAGGCACTTGTATAACCTTAGCCATGTTTAAAATTTCAAGTTTAATGATAACCGCCGCCGAACCACTAAAGTGGCAAAAAGAAGAATCATTATGAATAATCAAAAAACATCAATCCGAAGAAAAAGTGAACCTTCAACAAACATCAGCCGGCGTTGTTTTCTGGGTCAAACCATGCGATTCTGCTGTAATGCAGGGCTAACAGCAATGGTTTTTGGGCAGTTGGGGACCGGTATGGCTTTTGGAATAAATCATGACGATGATCCAAAATCCGACGCAGTAAATAATAAGCTTTTTGATGAGGATTTTGTACCGGGCTATGTACCTCTTCAGGAATCCGGTGAACTTGCTGAGAGAGCCGAGGCACTTTGGGAAATCATGAGAAACTGCCGGCTGTGCCCGAGAGAATGTGGAGCAAACCGACACCGCAGGCAGACCGGTTTTTGCCGTTCGCCAGGAACGCGGCTATTTATTTCATCGGCCACCCCGCACTTTGGTGAGGAGCGTCCGCTTGTAGGCCGGGGCGGCTCTGGCACCATATTTCTGACACATTGCAGTTTACAGTGCGTTTTTTGCCAGAACTATGAAATCAGCCATTTAGGGCGTGGACATGAGCGCAGCGTTCGGGAAATGGCTTCCATGATGCTGCAATTGCAGAGGGCAGGCTGTCACAATATCAATTTTGTTACACCCACTCACTATTCAGCGTTTATTCTTAAAGCATTGGAGATTGCTTCTCAGCGTGGCCTTCGTTTACCTGTGGTTTACAATACATGCGGCTGGGAACGACTGGAAATTTTAGCCATGCTTGATGGTGTTGTGGATATCTATCTGCCTGATTTTAAATTCTGGGACAGCAGTATTTCAGCTACACTGACTGCCGGTACAGATGATTATCCAGATTTAACAAAAAAGGCAATTCTTGAGATGCACCGGCAGGTAGGTGTGGCAAAGCCCAACAGGCACGGCGTCATGGAACACGGGCTGATGATTCGTCACCTGGTAATGCCTAACGAGAAGGGTGGATCGATTGAAATACTGGACTGGATTGCAGAGAATCTGCCAAAAGACACCTATGTCAACATTATGGCGCAATATAATCCGTACCACAAAGCATTCGATTTTCCGGAAATATCACGCAGAATCACAATCCAGGAGTACCGTGATGTTGTTTCGCATGCAGAAGGCCTGGGACTCACCAACCTGGATATTCAGGGCCATGGATGGCTGCGGCGTTAACGGGTTCTGTTTACTTATTTCTGCTTAGTCAGCAGATATCTGAAGGGCTTTAATTAATGTGGGCGCTACTGGATTCGAACCAGTGACCCCCTGCTTGTAAGGCAGGTGCTCTGAACCAACTGAGCTAAGCGCCCTTTTTGAAGAATTATCAATATAAGAACATTAACAATTCCATAAAACAGTTTTTAGTGTTCCGAAAATTTTATTATTTATATAATACAGGTTAACAGTGTTAATCTGCTTTTTTTTCTGGTAATGGCAAATTATTTACAATCATGTCAAAGCTAAATCATAACAGGGAAGTTGTATGGATTGAGGGTGGCAGAACACCGTTTCTCAGGGCTCAAACGGATTTTAAATCGTTTTCTGCCTATGACCTTGGAAGGCTTGCAGTGGCAGGGCTTATCAGTAAAACCAAGCTCGACGGAAATGATGTTGATCACGTTTATTTTGGGAATGTCATTCAGGATATCAATACAAGCAATATTGCGAGAGAAATCGGCCTTGCAGCAGGCCTGCCCGACACCGTACCGGCAACGACTCTTTCAATGGCATGCATCTCTTCCAATATTGCTGTTACAGCGGCTATGGAATCTATTCAGGCAGGCCATAAAAATTGTGCTGTCGTGGGTGGTGCAGAGGTGATGAGTGATATCCCGATCCGTTTCAGAAAGAAATTCCGCCAAAAACTGCTGGAAACTCAAAAATACCGGAAAACATCCGATTGGCTAAGGTTTCTGAAAGGTGTACGCCCCTCTGACCTTCTGCCGGAAATACCTTCCATCTCGGAATTTTCAACCGGGGAAACAATGGGACAAAGCTGCGATAAAATGTGCGCCAAATATGGTGTTACACGTGAAGAGCAGGATGCTTATGCCATACGGTCGCATCAGTTAGCTTTTAAAGCGACTGAGACTGGAAGTCTTGAGAAGGAAATTGTCCCGGTATCTGTACGGGATGTCATTGTAAACAGTGATAACGGAATTCGTGAAGATACAACACCCGAAAAACTGGCATCACTGCGGCCTGCCTTCATCAAACCGCACGGAACGGTGACGGCCGGTAATTCTTCCTTTCTCACTGACGGGGCGTCAGCCGCACTGGTAATGGAGAAAGAGTTTGCGTTGCAGAATGGCTATCAACCTAAAGCGATACTCAGAAGTTCTTCATACGTGGCTCAACGGCCCGGTGATGAATTGCTGATCGGCCCGGCCTTTGCTGTACCAAAAGTGCTGGATGAGATGAAGCTGGGTCTGGGCGATATCGACGTCTTCGAGTTCCATGAAGCATTTGCCGGACAGGTTGTCACCGTACTTAAAGCCCTCGCAAGTGAAGGGTTTGCCAATGAGAGGCTGGGTAAAAAGAAAGCCGTGGGAAATGTACCTATTGAAAAGCTGAACAGATGGGGCGGCTCACTATCCATCGGACACCCGTTTGCAGCAACAGGTGTAAGGCTGATTACAACCGCCGTTAATCGGCTTGTTCATGAAGAAGGACGCTATGCACTCATCGCTGCCTG
>PWLN01000155.1 GCA_003559375.1 Balneolaceae bacterium
ATGAATTTTCTCAGGTAATACCGTGAGTAGCTGCCGTTCCAGTCTTCAATCGGGCCATTTCGTGTATCCACACCGGGGAATGTTCCTGCCGGAGTTTCAACGCTTTGGAATGTTTGGATATGCCCGAAAGCATCATGCGGCTCACGGAAAGAAGGGGGTGTTACCCAGGGTGCACCGTCAAACAGAATAGATGCATAGAGTCGAGGATCACGATTTTCGTATGGTGCTGCAGCATGTGCAGGATTGTTCCAATCGAAGGCAGATCCATCTGCCATTTCGTATGCGTCAACAATAGCCTGAATGGGTGTATTCCCTGCCCATCCACGGTATCCGTTAGGGCCATTGAATTGGTGGGGAAGCCATCGGTCGCTCCAGTCGCGTGAACCTACAAAGTAACGTGCGAGGATGTTTTCTTCATGATCTTCATTCACGATAAAAATCTGCTCATAATTCACAGCAGGATCATCATGTCTGTTGAATAGTTCGTAAACACCGAGATCCATTACAGCTTTCGCAGCATCGAGCGCACGCTGGTGTCTCGCTTGCTGGCTGCCAGATGTATAACCTGTAAGTTCGGGATTTGAACCCGATGGATTAGCATAAAGGTCACTTGCTGCAAAAGTCAGGATTCTTGACTTAAGTGCAAGGGCTGCACCTCGTGAAGTCCTTCCTAAATCTCTTGGAACGATTGGAAGCAATGCAGCAGCTCTTTCAGCTTCTTCAACAACGAAGTTCACACTTTCTTCAAATGTATTCCGTGGCACCTCGAATTCATCGTCAAGTCGATAAACAGTTGTAATAATCGGTACACCTCCGTAAGCTCGAACAAGATTATGATAGAAATAGGCTCTCAAGAAAAGAGCTTCGCCTTTCACATTGTTCCTGAAGCTTTCAGGAACATCTGCTGTTTCAATATTTTCCAGCATGATGTTCGCCTGTCGGATTGCAGTATACAAATGGCCCCAACGAAAATGCTGAAGGTCACCACGGCTGAAAGCGCCTATATTGCTCGCACTTGAAATACCCTGAACAATTTGTTCAGTACCGTATCCATGAATGAAATGGGAGTTATCAGTAAGTGATTCCAGCATAACCTCATCCAGTCCATGGTGCATACGCCGATATATTTCGGCCAGGTATAGATCGATCAATGCAGCGTCGTTCCATACCGCATCATCAGAAAGCTGTCCTGACGGACTCACATTCAACATATCAAAATCACAGGCCGAGAAAACAAAGGTACCGGCCAGTAATAAGAGAAGTATTTTTTTATATAAAACTTTCATTTAGTATTTGTTATATAATTAGTTTTTGCTTTTTGCCAATGAAATAACATTGAGCAAGTTTATCGGCCGGAATGGATATCCCGGCCGTTTTAGCTTTTCTTATTAAAAGGCCATTGATAAACCAAAGTTAAAGATTCGCTTCTGTGGATAGAAGTGGCCGCCAGCATTCCTTGCTTCCGGGTCGAGCCAGAAACTGCTGAATGTAAGCAGGTTAAATCCATTTGCATATACTCGTAGTCTTTCAACACCCAATGTATTCGTTACAGAAACCGGGAGGTTAAAACCAATTTCGGCATTCTTTAATCGAATGTAATCGGTACTCATATAGAAATGGGTGTTACCATTAGACATCCAGTACTCTTCATTTCTCTGGAATGCTCTTGGCTGCGAAGCATTTGGGTTATCCGGAGTCCATCGGTTATTTGCAAATTCTGCAATATAGTTTCCGAAATCACCCGATTGTGTGGAAATATACTGTGATGCACCTGCTGCTCCCTGGAAGAAGACAAGGAAATCAAAGTTTTTGTACTGGCCAGAGAAAGTGAGGCCGCCATTCCATTTTGGAAGGCCTGTTCTTTCAATTCGGACCCTGTCATCTGCATTGATCACACCATCGCCATTCACATCTTCGAAGATGATATCACCAGGCCGAGCTCCGGGCCAGTGTGGCATACTGTTCACATGTGCTTCATCTCTGAATACACCGATTGCCCGATAATAGAGTCCTGAATTCATCATTCGGCCGGTTGATTGCTGCCACTCGGGTGCTCCAGGGGGTTCATCCCAGTTAATGATCTTATTGGTTGCATAGCCACCATTCAGAGTAACATTCAGCATGAAGTCTGTACTAAACTGGTTTTGCCATGATACACTACCATCAAAACCCCATGCCTCAACCTCACCAATGTTTTCCCTTGGCAGGCTGATACCGGCAGATTGCGGTACGGAAGCATTTCTCCACCAAAGGATATCAGTACGGTTTTCCCTGAAGTAATCAATTTCAAAAGCGAGCCTGTTGCTGAACATGGACGCTTCAATACCCACGTCGAACTGTGTAGCTACTTCCCAGCTTACATTCTGATTCGGTGTTGCACCGGGGAAAATACTTTGGCCAGGTGTGTTGTTAAAGATATAACCGCCACCGTTTTGGAATGTATTGATAAACTGGAATGCCTCAATACGGTCATTACCGGTCTGCCCAAGTGAAGCGCGAAGCTTCAGCTCATCAAACAATCCTGTCGCATTTCTGAACCATTCTTCCTGAGTGAGCCTCCATGCAGCAGAGATGGAAGGGAAGAACCCGAACCGGTTATCTTCCGGGAAGATGTAGGATCCGTCGTACCGGGCAATCACTTCTACCATATACTTGCTACGGAAGTTATAGTTCACACGGCTGAAGAAGTTCAATCGTGTTGCTTCGGTTGGGAAATCAAGTTGGTTACCTAAAGAGGACGGGCCTCCGCCCATGCTCTGTTGGTCTTCACCTCCGAAAGATAGCTCGTCAATCTGAGTTGAAACAAAGAATCTGCGGAATGCATTAAATCCGGAATTGGTGATTCTCTGGCTTTCTGATCCAAGAAGGAAGTTAAATGAATG
>PWLN01000048.1 GCA_003559375.1 Balneolaceae bacterium
TGAAAACCCCGCCATTTGATGCGGCGCCCTCCATACGGCGAAGCTGCCATTCACGCAGATTCAAAAACCGCTCTGAAACATTATGCAGTTCAATATACCTGGGATAACCAGAGGGCGGGCGATACATGAATTCGTTGATCACCACATCTCCAGGTATGTATTCATCAAAATTGAAAAACGTTGCCTTGGTATTGGGCTGAATCATCCATTGTTCCGTGATCTCGGGATTAAAACTTTCGATATTGTTGACCAGTATTTCATGCGCTCCAACACGAAATGCTTCACTAAAGGCCAACTCAACGGTTTCTGAGTTGGGAAGTGTGAGGCTTACGGGTTGCGCGCCGTCAGAAAGTTGAAAGTCCGCCAACTCAACAGCTGAAGAATGGATGGGTAAGTTAAACTGTATCCTCAAACCTGATTCATTTACAAGCCAAACGGACTGAATCCTGAACGGATTTTCGTAATGAAACTGAAACTGTTGAGTCTCCAAAACTGCGTTTCCAAAGATATCTTCGATGTTTTCATAGTTGAATGTATAGGTAAACCGATCCATAAGTTTTGCTTCGGTTTTAAATTCTACTATTCGTCCATCTTCCATTGCCTCAACCGATACAAACTCAGCATCATGATCAAGCCGGAAGTTTGAAAGATTTTGCACGGATTCATCATTTAGTGCCCGGGAGAATGTCATCTGAAGGGTTCGGGGCTCTGGAAATGATGCTGATAAAACTATTGGAGGATTCTCTGGTGTGGTAACTGTATTAGGCAGGCCAGGTGAGCCGGTCAGGGCATCTGTCGATTCCGCCCAGTTATCCCGATGATATGCAGGAGTATCATATGAATACCGTTCCAGGGATACTCCGTTGCCTCCCCACGTACTTGCTGTGTATGTCAACTCTTCAATCAGCTGCCCTGTTTCAGTTCTGAAAACAATGCTGCCGGTAGTTGTCAGATTTAATTGCGGAAACTGATCTGCTTCAAAAAAATTTCTCTGCCCAAACCGTTGTTCAAATATAGGAGTGCCCCGTGTAATCACAAGATATTCACCACCCGGGATGGGCAGATCCCGGTCAACACTGATGTTGTTACCGCTAATCGAAAAATTCCGGAGGTTAAGAAGCTTATCAGAACGGTTGTAAATTTCAACATACTGCGGACGTTGAAACTCATCGGTTCTCCAGCTGACAGGTACCCGGTAATAAAACTCACTGATAACCAAATCGCCATCTTCGTAATCATCAAAAAGAAAAAAGTCGATGGCAGTATCCGGGTCAATCTTCCATCCTTCCATACTTGAAACCTCATCGATGTACATCCGGTGTTGCCCTAATGGAAGCGGGTTATTGTAAGACAGGCGGACGCGTTGAACTTCTTCAAGCAAAGCTGTATCCGGAGTACCGTCGCCAGTTAGCTGAAAACTATTTTCGCTGAATAAATCCACACCCTTGGAAAAAGTGATCAGAAATTCTGTTCTGCCTATGGATTCAAAGTTCGAAATAAAAAAGGGATTTTGAACTTCAAAGCTCAATTCATCAACACTTTTTAATGGCCAGCCGAAACTGCTTTTTATATTTTTCATGGTCAGGATATATTCTCCCGAAAAAAACGGCTCACTAAATTCAAGAGTCACGGAATAGGGTGCCAATTCTGCGTCATAAATGATTCTATCCGGCCTGCCCATTCCTCCTGAACCTTCAAAATTTTCAACAACCAGCATATCAGAATCCAGAATCTCAGTAAACAGGATTTCAAACCGGTTTGGGGCTGAAATACCTGCTGACTCCATATCAAATTCATTCTCAAGTATAAAATGGATCTCTGTACCGGGCTCAATTTCCCAGCTTCCCGTGCTAACCAGATTATTGATAGTTAAAACATATTCCCCCTCTTCGAGCGGATCGGCGAATTGAAGAAGTATGATATTTCCTGAATCGGGTACAAGGGTGGCTAATTCGGGTATTCCGATTCCAGATAATTCATAGTTCGTGACTACTTCTGCTCCATCTGAAATATTTTGAGAAAATGTGATTTTCAAATCGCTTCGGCTGAGAGTTTCAAGTAAGGTAACCCCAAATGGATTATTTAACGTGAATTGGAATATCGTTGCCCCTCTTAATGGCCATCCAAAGTCACTGCTAATATTGCTGATCACAAGTTCATAATCCCCGGCCGGAATAGGTTCAGAGAAAATTAAGTGTATGGACTTTGCATCTTCATCCGGATTGAAATCTATGATTTGAGGATAAAACACATCTGTTTCACCGGCTGTACCAATTTCAAAATCAGACACAAGAAAGGTATCTGGATCCGGTGATTCGCTGAATTCGATCGTAATCAGGCTGGATGTCTGTGCCATTACAAAAAGCACTTCAAACGAATTAATGACGCTAAAATAGGCTTCGGAATTTGGCTCTATGGTTTGACCGGATTTGTCCATCACATTATTGACTATTATCGAATAATCTCCATCATCAAATGGATTTGAAAAAGTGAGGCGTACTGACTTATCATCAACCATTTCCACTAAATCGGGTTGACCAATGCCATTATTCACATAAAAGTTGCTTTCAGAAACTGAAGATTCGTCTATTGGATTTGTCAATCTCAGTTCAAGCTGATTTGATCTGGCCAGTTCAATGGCCTCAATGCCCAGTTCGTTTAGATACTCTGAAATAATGATGTTGTCATAGTAAAAGTTACCGGTATTAGCGCTGCTGTAGGTAACATGAAATCCAAAAAATGATGAGCTTGTAAAAGTATTATCATTTGCCGGAGTTTGGGTTTCTTCAATCGTATTTCCATCTTCATCCATCAGGAATATTTTCCAGTCACCATTTGTAGTCCGTTCAACCCGCACATAATATCCAACACCTGCTTCTATTACCGTTTCTGTTTCCAGAAAGATGTTTGATGTGGCAAAATTGCCATTCTCCACCCTTCCAAGTTTAAAAAACCGGTTAGCGGTATTGTCTCCCGTACGGAGCACATAACCATTAGCATTGCTTGTAGCGCTGCCGCCTGTGATATGAAAATCATCACTATCGGAAACAAGAAAGAAAAATGTGCGGTTGGCATTGCTTGGGCCGACATCCTGCCGATAATAAAATTCCCATATTCCGTAGGCGGTATTTGAATTAACGCTGATTTGAGAGAATCCTGCACCTGATGCATTCAGCCTTAAACGGGTATTCTCATCTTCCGTCACAAGGGTAAAATCATTAGTATCACCTTCCCAGGGTGAACTTTCCAGAAAGTCTGATACATCGAAATATTCAAAATCTTCCCTGAGAACCACATGCTGGCCAAGTAAAATCTGGCCTGACAAAAATAAACCGGCACCCAATAACAGTGTGCATATTCTAAAAACAGAATAACCTGAAACCATGCGTCTCCCTTAATTTTTATTGAGTTTCGTGATTTAAAATCAAAAAACTCATTTCAATTTACTCTCTTAAAAAAATCAGGAGTTGTGAATTTCCATCACAACTCCAGGAAGGACTTGGAGATGTGTGCTTTTATACCATAAAGTCGTTATCTCCGCAATCTTGTGTTCATCTGTATGAACAGGAATTTGGATTTTCCTTACAGTTTTTTTTAAAAAAAATCTTTTTAAAAGAAAAAAGCTCAGGGAATGCACAAAAATGTACAGACTTTATTTAACCTGTACTATCAGTGGTATAGTTATCCCTGCCAATGAATTAACATCCCGGATGACTCTTCAGATGCGGACTTCACACCCGCATCTTTTTTATCATATGAAAAGAAGAATTTAAATCAGCTCAGAAAGCCTTTTTTTACAAGAAGTTCAGCATTCAGTATAGCGCCGCCTGCTGCCCCACGTATGGTATTATGTGCCATTGCAACATAACTGATATCAAAGACGTTGGAAGATCGAACACGGCCAACGGCTGTTTGCATTCCATTTTCGCTGTCAGCATGAAGACGCGGCTGCGGATAACGGGGATCATCATAAAGCTGAAGCGGAAATTTTGGCGCTTATGGTAAGCCAAGGTCTGCAATCGGGCTTTCCCATGATTTCAGGGTGTTGATGACATCGTTGATATCAGCCGGTGAATTTTCAAGGGCTGCAGTTATCGATAGAAAATGTCCATTCAGAACTGGTACCCTTGTTGCTGTGGCCTGAATATCAATTCTTGCATATTCGATAATATCATCTTTCAATATACCCAGGAGTTTCAAAGGTTCATCTGCAATTTTTGGTTCTTCACCTCCAATAAACGGCACAACATTTCCAAGAATATCGAGGCTGGGTACTCCGGGGTATCCCGCTCCTGATATTGCCTGCAGTGAAGTGAGAACCACTGACTTTACACCAAACTTATCAAAAAGCGGCCGCAGGCTCATTACTAACGGTATAACCACACAGTTCGGATTTGTGACAATCCACCCGGAACCGTCATCTGTAAAGGTTTGAGCTTTTATTAATTCAATATGATCGGGATTTACTTCAGGTACAAGAAGAGGCACATTGGGATGTGTTCTGTAATTTTTCGCATTGCTGATAACCGGGATACCGGCTCGGGCAAATTCGCCCTCAACTTCTGTTGCTACTGAGGAGTCAAGACCGGAAAACACAAAATCGATACCCTCAAATTCAGCTGCAGTACAGTTTTTTACGACAATATCTGCTATACCCTGAGGAATGGGGTTACTTTCAATCCAGTTAGCCGCTTCAATATACCGTTTGCCGGCAGATCGGCCCGATGCGCCGAGTGCCTTGATTGTGAACCACGGATGATTTTGAAGAAGGCGAATAAATTTCTGTCCAACCGCGCCGGTTGCACCAAGAATTCCAACACTGTAATTTTTCATAGGGGAGTTTGTTCTTCGTGAGATTATTTTTTTGAGCAAACTCCAAAAATAAGGAATCATTACGATAAACGATTCATCAAAGATCAGAAAATTACTATCTTTTGGGTTCGCCAATATCGGCAACAGATTGAACCCGAACCATTAACTCTTATTTTTACAATGTCTGTAACGCATTTAGACAGTCTCGAAAAAATCGTATCACTATCCAAATCAAGAGGTTTTATCTTCCAGTCATCAGAAATTTATGGCGGACTCTCCGCTGTTTATGATTATGGTCCGCTTGGTGTGGAGCTTAAAAGAAATATTCAAGGGGAGTGGTGGAAAGCAATGACCCAGGTACATGACAATATCGTGGGGGTTGATGCAGCCATTTTTATGCACCCGAAGGTTTGGGAAGCGAGCGGACATGTTGAAGGATTCAACGATCCTATGATTGATGACAAGCAATCAAAAAAACGATACCGGGCCGATATGCTCATTGAGCAGCATATCTTGAAAATTCGTAACAAAGGCGACGACAATAAAGCAGACGAACTACAGCATTTGCTGAACACTACAGGTACCCGGAAAGGGCTTTGTGAGGATTTATATGACATTATTATTTCAGAAGAGATAAAATCCCCCGATTCCGGCGCATTTGACTGGACAGAAGTACGACAATTCAACCTGATGTTTAAGACACATTACGGTGCAGTGACAAAGGATGAAGATGATGTGATTTACCTTCGTCCGGAAACCGCACAGGGTATTTTCGTGAACTATAAAAATGTACTCGATACCTCAAGGGTACAAATTCCGTTTGGTATTGCTCAAATCGGCAAAGCCTTCAGAAATGAAGTGGTAGCAAGGCAGTTTGTTTTCAGGATGCGCGAGTTTGAACAGATGGAAATGCAATACTTTGTGGAGCCGGGTACAGACGAAGCAGAATATGAAAAGTGGCTTGAAACCCGTATAGCGTGGCATAAGAAATTGGGTATTCGTGGTGAAAATCTGCGCGTTTCACCACATCCTGAAGATAAACTGGCACATTATGCCCGTGCTGCAGCAGATATTCAGTATAAGTACCCTATTGGCTGGCAGGAAGTTGAGGGGATTCATAACCGTACAGATTTCGACCTTAGCCGACATACAGAATATTCCGGAAAAAAAATGGAATATTTTGATCAAAAGAATCAAAAGCGCTACACCCCGTATGTGATTGAAACATCAGTGGGCCTTGACCGAACCACGCTCATGGTACTTTGTGATGCATACAGGGAGGAAGAGGTTGAAGGCGAATCCCGGACAGTATTGAAAATGCACCCGAAACTGGCACCAACTAAAGCCGGCATATTCCCGCTTATCAAAAAACCGGAGCTTCAAGAGCTTGCAAGAAAAATTGAAAACAGCCTTCGGGAAGATTTTAAGGTGATGTACGATGAAGCCGGAAGTATTGGCAAGCGATATCGCCGACAGGATGAAGCCGGCACCCCATTCTGTATCACTGTGGATTTTGAAGGCCTTGAAGACAACACTGTCACCATACGCTACCGTGACGATATGAAACAGGATCGTGTAGCAGTAGATCAAGTAGCTGCAGTGATTCAGGAAGGCCTGAAGACGTGGCAAGCATAGGTTCAAGTAGTTAATGGTTTAATTCGGAAACCAAAAAACATATGAATACAGACTTGGCGCTAAGCGCTTAGCGCATTGCGTACATGATTATCCTGCTATTTCAGGCAAACCTGAGTAAAATCTCCAAACTATTCTGCCTTAGCCAAAGAAACTTCCATCAGCCAGTCTGTAATAGTATCAATAAATGCATCAGTAAAAGTACGTTCAAGCATTCCATACTCGCTGGGCATACCACTGTTTGAGTGTTGAAACAGATGATTGGCATGTGGAATTACAGCGATCTCAAGGCTCACAACTTCATCCCGTAATTGCTCTGCAGCTTCAATGTTCTGTTTGAGAGGCACTTGCATATCGTTTTCACCAAATATAGCAAGCATTGGAACATGGATATTACTGATGATATCAGCCGGTTCAAACTCAATCAGTGATTTAAACCACCGGCTTTTAGCTGTTGAAAGCTGCCTGTCGACCTGGCTTTGAATGAACGAGCTCATATCCCCCAATGCGTTACGCTGCTGATCAGGAAGCTGATTAAGCTGCTGTAGAAGGCGGTCTTTCAGGTCAAGTTCAATCTCGTCCCATGATGATTCGTTTCTTGCCACATCATATATGAGTTCCTGAAACTCAAGATTCTGTTCAACAATTGCTTCAGGTACATTCATCTCTTCCGAAATAAGACGGATCTGCATATTGATGATTTCATCGCCCCTGAGAAAAGGAGCTCCCATAAAAATGATCCCATCAGCATCAATTTCATCTGCAATGATGGAAGCAACGAGCCCTCCCTGGCTGTGGCCAATCAAATACAGACTTGTAAACTGGTCGCCATAATTTGACCTTAAATAACCGGCTACATCAGCCACATCGATGGCCAGTTCATGAAGAGTTGCATCTTCATTCCCTTCTGATTTCCCGATACCCCTGTCATCATACCTGAAGGATGAGTATCCATGTTCATAAAGAATGGACGATAGAAGCCAGAAAACCCTGAATCCTGCTACATTTTCATCGCGATCCTGTGATCCGGAACCTGTTAGCAGTATAACAAGCGGAGATGGTTCTTTCGTCAATATAAGGCTGCCGCTGAGCTGTCCGGCACGTGTTGGAATTATGAGCTCCTGTTCAGGCAATTGAATCAGCCGGCCGCCTGAGGATATACGCCTGGTTAAATGAAAGGGAAAACGCTGTCCTAACTGTTCAAATTCACCATCAATTGTATTTTCATCATGTAACCAGCGCCCGTAGAAAACAGCCTGACCGGTACCCGTCTCGAACTGAAATACAAATGTTTCACCGCCAGCTTCCGTTACCTCAACCGGTAAATTAAATGCAAACTGGCTTGGAATATCCATTGCACCATCCAATTCCCCATCACTGTATTCAAAAATGATATTCACTCCAAGTTCTTCTTCCATGATCAATATAGAGCCGTACCACTGCCCTGCCACTTCGGGAGGATGCTGGGCATAGGTACGGGCAGAAAAAAGTATCAAGAATAAAAAGAAAACTACTCGCATGGCCCAATGTAAAAACCTGCCTGATCTAAAATTTTGAACACTCAAAAATCCGGATTCCCTACTCCGATTATACCGCATCCAATACGTGGCCCGGCATCACCAACAGGTTGTGAAACCAGGTCGTCCCTGTCACGGTGTACGATAACTGCATATCCTAAAATCGAATGCTTTCCACTCAGAGTGAGCTTCAGGTCCGTATATTCAAGTATTGCCACGCCATCATCATCAGCAGGTAAATTACCGAGGTCTCCCATATGGCGTTCAGTATCGGTTGGCCCGCCATGCGGCATATCCGTCGGGTTATAATGCCCGCCTGCTGAGAGAGCATCTGCTGATCGACAATCTCCATATTCATGCACATGAAAGCCATGCGGTTGCCCGGGCTGTAAGCCGGAAACAGTTGCGTGTACACGAACCCCTTCATCAACCCTTGTAAACGTTACAATTCCTCTGGCTTCATTGCCCTCTGTAGGTTGGATCACTGCTACGGCAAAATCTGTCTCAGGGCCTGCATGAATAATTTCAGTCACTTCTTCCTGCACACAGGCACCAAGAAAAAACATGAGTAATAAACTTGCAAAAATAAGTCTCATTTTATGTTTTGATTTTGAATTTTTGATTTTAATGAAGTTCAAAAATGGTTATCGGGAGTAAAGATTGCAATTTTTTTCAACAATTCCGCATTACTGATGCGCTATTACTGCGAAGCAATGGCAGCCTTGAATTTCCGGTAAATTTCTGTGTCGAAAGTAACAACACCTTCTGTCTCTTTACCGTTTGCTGATATTTGGACATCCGTTCTAATAAACGATAAATCAGGTTTCCTGAATTTTTTGCAGCTTGCATGAACCTCTTTCAGATAGCCGGTTTTTCTTAGTTCCATGATATGATGCGGTTTTAATCCGCCTCCCGGCATGATAATAATGTGATTTTTGGCAACCAACATGAATCGTTTGATATCAGCCAGCCCCTCATCCACACTATTCTTTCCGCCCGAAGTAAGAATTCTCTGAAATCCGGAGCTGATAATCCTGCCCAGCGACTCCTCAAGGTTTCTACTTACATCAAACGCTCTGTGAAATGTACAAGGCTTATTACCTGCAGCTTTTCTCAGATAACCACAGCCTTCGGTATTTACGGAACCTTCCGGGTTGAGGAGCCCAAAGACAAAACCATCTGCACCTAATCTGTCAAATTGCGCGATTTCTTCAGCCATCACCTCAATTTCATCAGAGCTGTACACAAAATCACAAGAGCGTGGGCGTATCATGACAAAAACCGGGATACCCACCTTCTTTTTTAGAAATGTAAACATTCCAGGCCCCGGTGTCTCGCCTCCGGCTGTAAACGAGCTGCAAAGCTCCAGGCGGTCAACTCCAGAATCTGCAGCAAGCAGGGCAGCCTCAGTGGTAAATACGGGAGATTCGAGGAGGATGTTCAAGGTTTCAGGTTCAAGGTTCAAGGTTTAAGGTTCGAGGTTTAAGGTTTAAGGTTTAAGGTTCGAGGTTTCAGGGGCAGGGGGCAGGATCGTACATCTCACATCGTAAACTGCACATCGTAAATCGTATTTTAATGAGTGGGGAGTGTGCGTTCATATAGGGGAAAATCATTGAATAAAGTTTTATGATGAACAAAAAAATCCTTACTGAATTTTTAATATTATGAAACCTGGAACCTGAAACCTCATCCCGTAAACCGGCTTTTGGCGTCTTCCATTTCATTGCCGCCATTATGTTGTACAGCGAAGTTGAAGCCGGGATGAACAGCATATCCACCGTATTCACCATCTTTATTTATAGCGATAAATCCGGCCTGCATCTCTTCGATATTTTCCTGGTTTTTGTGTATGAGCCTTGAAATAGCCTCTTCACATGCTTCCTGTGGTGAGCGGCCCTGCCTCATCAGTTCTACTACAAGGAAACTTCCGCTGATTTTGATAATCGTTTCTCCCACGCCGGTTGCCGTGGCAGCACCCACTTCGTTATCAACATACAAGCCCGCCCCGATAATCGGGCTGTCACCCACACGGCCGTGCATTTTAAAAGCAAGTCCGCTCGTGGTACAAGATCCGGCCAGATTACCGTTCACATCCAGGCCAACCATGCCTATTGTATCATGATTTTCAATGTTGATTATCGGCCTATACTCTGCTTCTTTCAGCCACTCTTCATATTCTCTTTGCGATTCGGGATGCAGTACTTCTTCTTCCAGCGGAAATCCTTCAGATATGGCAAACTGCCTGGCGCCTTCACCTGCCAGCATTACATGAGGAGTTTTCTCCATAACCCTTCTGGCGAGGCTGATTGGGTGTTTAATCTGCCTTAAAAAACAGACCGAACCACACTCCCCATTACCTTTCATGATCGATGCGTCCAATGTAACAATGCCTTCCCTGTCGGGATAACCATACAAGCCCACAGTTCTACTTGCAGGATCGGCTTCTGTAACTTTCACACCTTCTTCCACAGCATCCAGGATCGACCCGGTCTGATGCAGAACTTCCCAGGCACGTGTATTCGCTTCAAGTCCATGTTCCCAGGTTGATACAATTAACGGCTTATATGCATTCACCGAATTCTCCCTGCGGCTTAAGAGTTCAGATCCTTTTTTTAGCACCCCGGGAATCAGGAGAGAAGTTGAAAGAATTGAGCTTTTTAGAAAATTCCGTCTTGAAGTCATGAATTGTATATATTTTGGGTCAGATTTTACGCGCTATATAATAGTTAAAATTCAGCTATAAAACTTTTCAGTTCACAGAAATCCGGAATCAAAATATTGATAACCTGTGCAATTTCGCCTCAGCCGCATGAGGCTTCACTCTTTTCAAAGTTTTACATAAGTCATTTCTAACTGTTATTAAAACTGCATTAAGTTATAAACTCATCAACTGATTATCCCAACTTTCAATTTTTTTTTAATTCTCTTCTTATGTATAAGTACATCATTATGCTGTTTTCCTTTGTCATGGTTTTTGGATGCAGCACATCAAAAGAATCTATCATCAATGATACAACCACTCATTCTGCCGACAGGCCCCGAATGGCTCAGCAGGGAAACAATAATTCCATCAGGGCTTTTTCCGAGATAATCAAGGATACTGCTGTAAAGGACGAAGGATTATTTAATGTCTATAAAGATGGTTCAACCTTTTATTATGAAATTCCGGATTCGATTCTTGGGCGTGAAATGCTGATGGTTTCACGTATTTCACGTACTGCCGATGGTATTTTGTATGGCGGAATGAGAAGCAATAACCAGGTGCTTCGCTGGGAAAAACGCGATAAGAATTTATTACTTCGGCGGGTATCTTTTTCGAATACTGCAAGTGATACATTACCAATATTTGAAGCTGTACGAAACTCCAATTTTGAGCCTATTATTGCTTAATTTGATATCAAGGCTTTCAATGAAGATACTACCGGATCTGTTATTGATGTAACCAGCCTCTTTACAACA
>PWLN01000252.1 GCA_003559375.1 Balneolaceae bacterium
GTAGAATTCGGCGACTATTGGGCGGACTATTTCCGGCAAAAGGCAGAGGAGGCCGGGGTAATAATTCATACCACTGATATGCGGCGGGGTGAGGATGTCCGCAGTGAGGATCACGCTCATATTTTTGACAACCCTGAAAGGTACACCTTTGTTGATATATCCCAGAACAACGCAACACTCGGGTATGGTCGGCGACATTACGACAACATCTTGTTTGTAAGGGAGCGGCTCTCTTCTCATCCCCGCCCCATCAACAACAACAAGAACTACGGTGGGGTAAGAGGTGGAGAAGAGGAGTCTGTGGCTCGCATGGGCAGGATGGTTTTTGCCGGAGCGGCAAGCGCCCGTTTTCACAGACCACATCCTCATGAAGACCCAAAATATATGTATGAGAAAAGTGCATGGGGACTGGGATTAAGTCCACGAGCACAAAAATTCATTAAATCGTTGCGAATGGCAACGGACGAACTTGATCTTGCTTACACGCAGCCGCGGCCGGACTTTATAAAGCTGCATGGCAATGCGCAGGCATACCTCCTTGCTCAGGAAGATAAAAAATATGCGGTTTATTTTCCCGCCGGAGGTTCCGCTTCGTTAGACATACCCGGCGGCACGTGGAATTATAAATGGATCAACCTGGATAATGCACATTGGGAAAAGCCGGGTAAACTTACTTCTGAAGGAGTGGTACTTCTGGATAGTCCTGATAAGGAACACTGGATTATTCTCTTACACTAAAATAATAATTGAAAATGAAAAATATACATTTATTCTTTTTAGCTGTCATCCTCTTTTCATCTTCATGTGCGCAAAATACCGATAAACATCCGCGCGTTTTTGTCTTCACCGACATCAACATCGATGCAGGGGATCCCGACGACCGGCAATCTCTGGGCTCAGTATTTCAGGGTGGGAGATACCCCGTCGGTTTTATATCTGATTGATCCTGACAATAACTTCGACGATCCTACACTGGGAAGCTGGGCCGGTAAATTTACCAAACCTTTTCCCGATGAACGGCCAAACTATTACACTGACTATAACGGTTTGGTTGAGTGGGATTATTCTAATCCCTGCAATACATGGGAAAACCATGTCGATATGGCTACCCATGCTGCAGGCACACTTGAAAGAGTACGCCCCGAAATGTATAGAGAATTACTGAATAAGCTCAGCGCTATTTATTCAATAAAATAACGAAGCAACGATGAGAAAAACATTCTAATAATTAGGTCCTATTTCAACCCATTAAAACCAACAAGGAGAAAACATCATGTCTTTATCACGAAGAGAGTTTGTAAAAAAAGGAGCGGCAGCTTCTGCTGCTTTTACAATTCTACCGGCACATGTGCTCGGGATGAGGGGTGATTCTGGCAGACCTCTGGCGCCGAGCGACAAGCTGAACATAGTTGGTGTTGGTGTTGGAGGACGGGGAGCAGGAGTGCTGAGAGAATTCAAAGGGCATAACATAATCGCATTATGCGATGTGGACTGGAGGTATTCCGAAAAAGCTTTTGACGAATATCCCGATGTAAAATTGTACCAAAGACTATACTATGATTTTAGAAAAATGTATGACGATCTGGAGGAATCAATCGATGTCGTGATGTGCGCAACCTCAGATCACACTCATGCTGTTATAGCTGCACAGGCTATTGCGATGGGAAAACATGTATACGTTGAAAAACCGCTGACTCATACGGTTTATGAATCGCGGCTTCTTACAAAACTTGCAGACAAACATAAAGTCGCTACTCAGATGGGTAATCAGTGTGCCTCGGATGATGGAGTGAGAAAAGTTTGTGAAGCTATCTGGAGCGGCATGATCGGGGAGGTGACAAAAGTTGAAGCGTTTACCGACAGACCGATCTGGCCGCAGGGTTTGCCGAGACCTGTAGAAGAGCAAACACCTCATTCTGAGCTTGATTGGGATTCATTCCTGGGTCCCGCCCCGTACCGTCCATATCATTCAATTTATACACCCTGGAACTGGCGCGGCTGGTGGGATTTTGGAACAGGAGCGCTTGGTGATATGGCATGTCATATTCTTCAGCCTGTTACACTTGCTTTGAATTTGAAACATGCTGTTTCCGTGCTGGGTAGTTCCACGCCGCTTTTAACAGACTGTGCCCCAAATGCCCAGCGTGTACATTTTAAGTTCCCCGCACGTGAACCAATAAATAACATACCAATGCCGGCGCTAAGCGTGATATGGTACGACGGCGGTTTAAGGCCGGATTTACCCGAGGGTTGGCCAGAGGGTAGGGACTTGAATCATCATGGAGGAGGAGTTATCTTTCATGGCACGAGAGATACTCTTATTGTCGGTTGTTACGGGTCAGACCCGTGGCTGCTTTCGGGGAATGAATTGCCTGAACCCGTTTCAACCCGTAAGATAACCGACGGCCATTATATGGATTTCATACATGCCTGTAAAGAATCACCGGAGAACCGCCGCGTATGCGCATCCGATTTTTCAACTGCGGGCCCGCTGAATGAAATGGTTGTGATGGGTGTGCTTGCCGTACGTCTGCAGACACTGAATAAAGAGCTGTTGTGGGACGGTGAGAGAATGGAATTTACGAATATCAGTGATAATGAAGAGATGAAGATTATGATTGAAGACGGGTTTAGTATTAAAGATGGGCACCCGACTTTCGATAAAACGTTTACTGATTATTTCAATGCGAAAACGTTTGCGCAGGAGTTGATAAAACACAATTACCGTGAAGGGTATACGCTTCCTGCAATGCCGTAAAGAGAAACAATACGATAATTAAAATAAGGAGATCTGCTATGAAAACAATATTTGCTGTTCTTGTAATAGGCATACTGCTGGTATTCATCGGCTGTCAGCAAAAGGAAACGGAAGA
>PWLN01000100.1 GCA_003559375.1 Balneolaceae bacterium
CAATTCACCATTCAAAATATCCGCTAAAGCCAAGTGATGATATTGCCAGAACAATCCGCTTTGCGGATGGCCGATCATATAGCCCCGTGATTTATCACGGGGTTTGAATGCGCCCGTCAAGCCGTTAGTACCGTAGGTACGCCCGATTACGGGGGGGGTGGGGTATATCCGACATCCGTAAATCGACCGTGCCTAAGGCACTAACGCGTTATGGGCGTCTGCCTACCCCGGAATGGAATTCCGGGGCTACAGGATCTGCCGTGCCTCTGGCACTGTTATTGTTACCGATAAACGAAAATTATGCATGAATTTATCGAACAAAAATTGATCCGGCACCTCTGATCATAAACGGAATCAATCAATTCACCATTCAATATACCCGTTAAAGCCAAGTGATGATATTGCCAAATCAATCCGCTTTGCGGATGGCCGATCATATAGCCCCGTGATTTATCACGGGGTCTGAATACGCCCGTCAAGCCGTTAGTACCGTAGGTACGCCCGATTGTGGAGTTGTGCGTATGTCCGGCACCCGTAAATCGAGTAATCTGAGATCATTGTACATCGTCCATTGTCCATTACCTATTGTCAAAAAAAATCACAAAATCTGTTTTCTCATAATACGGCTGCGACCAGTTAATAGATAAAATTCTCTGTTCAGAGTCGTAACTCCAGCTGCTTCTTTCCAGTGGTTCATCATTTGCTGTAATCGATGCCGGTTCTCCAATAAACTTGAAGTTAAGTTCCATTTCCCTGTAATCCGGTTGCCCACGATACTCTCTAACCCTTCTGCCGATGGTGAATGTAGCGTAATCAGGATGCTCAAAATACCTGAAAGCAGTAGTGGAGAATTCACCCAGCTGATACAGGGTGGTAACCCCGTCATCTTCATAAAGTCGGAATGTACCTCTGTCGCCTCCATAAATATCCACTTTTAAGCGTTCATTATTCTCCGCTGAGAGCCTGACTCCGTTTTTTTGATAAGGTATGATGGAACCGGCTTTAACAAAAACCGGCACACGGTACAATGACACCTCTACTTCAATTCTTTCTCCCCCCCTGTACAGTGTGCCATCCCAATAATTGTACCATAAACCATCCGGTAAATTTACATTGCGTTTATCTGCTCCTTTCTGATAAACAGGAGCAACAAGAAAAGCATTACCCAGCCAAAACTGATCAGGATGTTCCGATATGCCGCGAACCGGCTTAACAGCAGTAGGGCGTACCAGATGAGCCAGGCTATAGATATAAGGAAAAAGCTGATTTCTATGATTCAGAAGTTCTGATATATGGCTCAGAGACTGCTCCGGCAGGTGCGAGAGTATCTTCAAAACGTCTCCTTCTGATGAATACAGATAATTCATAGTGTAGAATGTCTGGAATTGTATCCAGCGCACAATCTCTTCCTCTTCCATACGGGAAATATCACGGTAATATCCTCCGATATTTAACGACAAAAAAGGTATTTCATAAGTTGACAAACGCGGATTGGCCACCATTGCAATGGTTTCTTTCAACCCATGGAAGTTTTCTCCATCTTCAGCCGGTTGTACTAATCCTGAATCTGCAATAAAAGGCCAGTTTCCCGGATACTCTTTTATTTCTGGCTGATACAAGTTCTCCAATCCTGATAAAACATAGCCTCTTCGTTGTTCGTGTGCACCTGCTTCAATCAGCTCTTCAAATGTATCCTGAATCTCCGTAAAACCTGCACCTGGCCAAAGCTTTGCAAAATGAAAACGATCATCGATAAGGGATTCTGCAGAAGCGGTTGAGTAAGCCTCAACATCAATTGCAGCAACAGGCTCCCGGTTATGTATATCCGGCAACATGATACCTCGGTATATATCACTAATGAATGAATCATCTGTCTCTTGTTTTGAATAGGCCAATGCATCCGGAATAATTTGATGGGCTTTCAACCGGTTTAATGCTTCAAATGAATCACCTGGCTCTCCATTAATACCGGCAACCATACCAAACGACCAGGACGGAGGAATAACCACACGCTGGTCTCTTTTTGCCATAACCGGATCAACCCGGAAATTGTGTGTCTCCGGAAATGCAAATCCTTCCGGTTCCCTGATTCCGTTTAAACTCAGATGCAGTTTATCTATCACATATCCACCCTTGCCTCCGGTTTCTAAAACAAGTGAATAATGTCCCGGTTCAGGGAAAAAAACAGTGATCTCCTCTCCGCTGCGCACATCATGATTTAACCATCCAAGTGCATGATTTCTGTTCATTTGCAAGCGGAAATTGTCCATCAGAAATTGATGCTGGTCAAATACGTTTAAATTCAGGGCATTCTCCTCCTGATGATGTGATGCTATAGACCCGAGTATCCAAACAGAATAATTACCGGGCCTTCGAATGAAAAAAGGAAATGTCAGGCGTCCAGCAGCAGAAAGGCTGTCCTCTATCGCAATTTTTGATACCGATGTATAGTATGAGCGGCTTACCCAGTTGCCCTGATCCGGAAGGCTTCTTGCGTGGATCGAAACAATACCATTTACCTCATAAAAGTCTGCTTCCGGATAGCTTTCGCAGGAGAGCAAGGCTAACAGTGCTAATATTAAAATGCAAACGGGTACTTTCAATGGGTGACACCTGGTTTCATCAATTTGCGCTCAAGTGATAAATATAGATGAATACTAACGCCGTGTCACATAAAAAAATGATGCTCAAATCATCATATAAATTTGAAAGAAGAGTGAGTTAATATTTGATGAGACGTTTTCTTTCCACTCGCCTCATCATAAATATTGGTACAAGTTTAAAAAAACCCGTGCTGCTGCCGGTTAAATGCCATTCGACTCATTAACTGCTCTTTTAAAATCTTTCGAAATCTTTAACATCGGAACGAACTGCTCAGGAACAATAACTTCCTCATTGGTTTTTGGGTTTCGTGCAACCCTTTGCGCCCTTTTAACCACTTTGAAACTCCCAAAACCTCTTAATTCAATGGTTTCCCCTCGTTTCATAGCGTCTATTACCGTATCAAGAAAACCTTTTACAACAGCCTCGGTTTCAACTTTTGTTAATCCGGTTGATGATGATATAATATCTACAATATCTGCTTTGGTCATTTTTCTAACTCTTTGCTTGGGTTATACTTCTCCGGAAATAGCAGAGAAGAATTGGTGAACATATTTCAATATGATGAAATTGAAACAGAGTCTTAATCGTTCATTTCAAACTAAATTTTTCAAAATTTTTGCCAAATCTTTTATACCTTCGGTGCTGAAGAAATCATTGCTAAGAATATCCTCTCTTTATGGAAACTTTTGAACGCATCATTTTTACACTTGAAAGCTTTGTATGGAGTTTTCCCGAGTCAGTTTTCGGATACCAGTCATTGCCACTTCTTGTGATGGTGATTTTAGGTTTTGGAATATTTATCACAGTACGCCTGGGGTTCATTCAGATCTTTCAGTTTAAACAGGCATTCAGGGTTTTATCAGGTAAATATGATGATCCCAAAGACACCGGGGATATTAACCACTTCCAGGCATTAACAACAGCACTTTCCGCTACTGTGGGTGTGGGTAATATTGCGGGAGTTGCACTGGCTATTCATATTGGCGGCCCCGGTGCACTTTTCTGGATGTGGGTTACCGCTGTTTTCGGTATGGCAATCAAATACACAGAATGTACACTGGGTGCTCATTATCGTTCAAAAAACGCTGATGGTTCTGTATCCGGTGGGCCAATGTACTATATTGAAAAAGGCCTTGGGCCAAACTGGAAGTGGCTTGCGGTTCTTTTTGCCATTGCAGGCTCAATATGCGCACTTCTAACCGGTAATGCTATCCAGGCAAATACTCTTGCCGATGTAATGAATACCGAGTTTAATATTCCGGTTCATATCACCGGTTTTATCACGGCAAGCCTTGTTGCTGCCGTAATTTTAGGCGGAATCAAACGCATTGGATACGTAACTGCCCGCCTGGTTCCGCTTATGGCTATTATGTATGTACTTGGCGGCCTCATCATTCTTCTGATTCATTACGATCAGATTATCCCCGGCTTCATAACAATTGTAAGCAATGCCTTTAATCCACAGGCAGGTGTGCTTGGTGTTGGATCGGGTGCGTTAATCCTTACGCTTAGCTATGGTGTACAGCGAGGCCTCTTCTCCAACGAAGCAGGCCAGGGATCATCCCCTATCGCCATGGCAGCAAGTAAAACCAAAGAACCTGTACATGCAGGCCTGGTTGGGCTCATTGGCCCATTTATTGATACCCTGGTGGTCTGTACCATTACCGGGCTGGTTATTGTTGTAACAGGTGCCTGGGACAGTTATCACAAAACTACTCTGGATCCCGGCGGACCGAACCTCACATATATCGCAGATTCACCCGACCAGTTTCAGATTCAGTTTGAAGACGGTTTGCCGGTTAACGGCCAGATGCAGCGCTACTCCGTTCCCGTTGATACCATGTTTACAGATCCTGCGTATTCCATACCATTTACCGGAATCATTGACATCTCACAACGTCCTGCTGCTTTCGATGAATCTGGCGAGCCGGTCGACAGGCTTTACGGCGGAGTTGTTGAAAATGTGGCCTCGCTCACCTCTGCAGCATTTTCTGCCGGTTTACGTCCACTCATGCCTGGCGGCCAGTTTATCGTAACCCTGGCAGTTTTCTTTTTTGTGATCTCCACATCCATAAGCTGGAGCTATTATGGTGAACGCTCCATACATTACCTGTTGGGCCAGAAATCTATCTTTACATACCGGCTCATATTTGTAGGAATGCACTTTTTTGGCGCCGTTGTTTCAGTAAGTGTGGTCTGGTCGTTCGGAGATGTAATGCTTGGAATTATGGCATTTACAAATATCATTGGGTTAATCGCACTTTCTGGGATCATTTACAAGATTACAAGAAAATATATTGAGACTCAGAACAATAACGGCCAGTAAAATTTTTCCAGGATGGATAAAAAGCACGCTGCCATCGTAAAACATCCGGTGGTGGCACGGGATCTGACGATTCTCAGAAATAAGGATACCAATACCGCTGATTTCAGGCTGGCAATGGGTAGAATAGCAACCATTCTGGCATATTTTGCCCTGAAAGACCTGCCCCTGAAAGAAACAGACATTACAACACCCGTTACATCGGCGAAAGGTTACCAGATCGACACAGAGATTCTGATTGTACCCATTCTAAGAGCTGGTTTAAGCCTGGTTGATGCACTGCTTAATTTTATTCCGGATGCCACTGTAGGCCACCTTGGCATGTACAGAGACGAAATCACCCACAAACCCGTTGATTATTATTCAAACATCCCTTCGGGCCTGGATGATGCAATGGTGCTGCTGGTTGACCCCATGCTTGCAACCGGCGGCAGTGCAGATGATGCTATTGCCTTTTTAAAGAAGAAAGGTGCAAAGAATATCCGCTTTATTTGCTTAATTTGTGCACCGGAGGGGTTACAACGAATTTCAACCAAATACCCGGATGTTTCCGTTATCACCGCATCAGTGGATGAAAAACTTAATGACGATGCATTCATCGTACCGGGACTCGGCGATGCCGGAGACCGCTATTTTGGAACAACCTGATCAAAACAGGCCGAAAGGCCTTCTCAGGAAATGGTTTGCGGTTTTTTTGCTTCCTTTTTTAGTCATTCTTCCGCTCTCCTGCACCGACCTCTCACGCTATGATGAAGAACAAATCAGGGCAACTCTCAATGATTCGCTGATAACCACTACCGAAAGCTGGGATGTTGAAATGGTGCTGATGCAGGATGGAAGTACACGAATGTACATTGAGGGGAGCTATGCCATCAATTATCAGTTAAAAGACCGTAAAGAAACGCGTATTAGCGGGCCGGTTTATGTACAAATATTTGATTCCCTGGGCAGTGTTGAAACTGAAGCATGGAGCAAACGCGCAATCTATCATGAAGAAGATGCAGAATTTGAACTATTCGATTCCGTACGTGTACAGACGATTAATGACAGGTTTCTCTTTTCCGATTACCTGAAATGGTCGCAGGATACCGACCGCATTACGTCACCATATTTTGTGATCATCATCACCCCTACCGACAGTATTTCCGGGCGGGGATTTGACGGGCTTACCGATCTCTCATCCTATACCATCACTGAACCCAGAGGCCGGTTAATTATCGATTAATGGGAAAATATTTTCTCCTGCTATTATCTCTTTTCGTGCTGCTGATCACTGCGGTTCTGCCATTTAAGGCCTGCGCACAAAGCCAGGTACAAATTCTACAGGCCGACCGTGCCGAAGGCGGCATCTTTGAAGGGGAGAATATCAGGAAAATTCTCGGAAATGTTATTCTGCAAACCGAAAAGATGCTGATGGAAACAGACAGCGTTTACCAGTTTGTTGACCGCAACCTGCTCATGGCTTTTAACGCGCAAATTGAAACAGAAAATGAAATGATCTGGGCCGATACACTTTTCCACAATACAGTTACTGAATTCAGCAGGCTGCGAGGCAGGGTGATTATTCAATCAGAACAGAACACGGTTTTTGCAGATTCGATGGACGTTGATCAACAGGAAGAACTTGTGATTTTTAACGTTCCGGTTCGATTTGAAGATGAAAAAGGCATATTAATTGCCGAAAGCGGGCTTTATTACCAGGCTGTTGACAGTGCCATTTTCCGCGGAAATGTTCAACTGGCCGACAGCACCCAGTATCTTGAAGCCGATTCACTGTTCATGAACCGCTCGGCAGAACTCTACGAGCTATTCGGGCGTGTATATGCAGATGACTATGAAGATAATGTAAGCTTTGCCGGTGAATACCTGTATGCCGATTCGCTCGGTTACCGCCTGCTGCAGACCAACGCCTGGTTTATGGAAGTTAAAGTGAATACCACACAGCCCGACACAACCATTCACACCGATTTATCAGATGAATTCAACTACCCGGATATGATTCCGGAATACCTGGATTACCTGAGCGAGTTACATGCCGATACCACACTGGTGGATGATATACCGCTGGCCCCTCCGCAGCTTAATGAAGCGGAAGCCGACACCACACACCTTTTTGCAGACAGAATTGAACTGTTTGAAACCGATACAACTTCCACGATGGATGCATTTCGTGATGTACAAATCTGGTCGGCAAAATTTTCTGCTATTGCCGATACGGTAAACTACCGTGAGGATATTGAACAGTTTATTCTGAGGTCGAACCCCATATTGTGGCAAAAAAATATGCAGCTTACCGGCCCTTATATCGAAGTAAATCTCGAAGATGATGAAATCCGGTTTCTGAGGGCATTCCCCAGGCCTATCATTGTTCAGGAAGATTCCATTACCGGCAGATTTCACCAAATGACCGGAGACACACTGCATGCCTGGTTTGAAGGGGGCGACATTCAAAGGATCAGGGTTTTTAATAATGCTGAAATTATTTTTCAGCTTGTTGATGATGAAGATCAGCCCGACGGGCTGGCAGAGATGATGTCAGCAGGCCCTGCAACGATGTTTTTTCTTGATGGAGAACTCGACTTCTTCAGAGCAGAACAAAATATAGATGGTTCCTACCTGCCTGAAGACCCGGTTGTAATTGAGCGCAGGCTCGACAATTTTAGCTGGGAGCCCGACCGTAAACCGGAAAAGCCCGAACCCAGGCGCCCGCGACTGCCACCCGTACCCGAAGAACGGCCATTCGATCTGCCACCAAGATATCTGATATATATGACGGAACAGGATTAAATCCTTCAGCGAAAACCTCACAGCGTAGCCCACGCCTTTCGGGCCTCTGCCCCGTGATGGGTACCTGTCATCCGTTGTTATACACTGGAGGGCTGACTGGTTTTGCTATTGCTCCCATACTACATCATTGTGCCTTTGCGTCTTTGTGGCCAACTTCCTTCGTGCCTTTGCGTCTTTGTGGCCTACCCGCTTCAACGCTGTCAGATCCAGTGGGTGCTGACAGGTTTTCGCTACGTAGTGACCTAATAGTTCGGCTGTATGATGGCTGCTTCGGATGATACGACAGTAATGTAGATGAGGGCGACGAATATAAAGATATTGATAAACAGGTTGATGAGGTTTATCACAGATTCCATTTTATATTCGGTCTGCTTTTCGTAGTAATCGGCAAGCTGGCCGGCATTTTCTTTGAGCGAGCCCGATTCGGCGCCAAGCCTGTACCGGCTCATCGCGCTTTTTGGAAACACCCCGGTTGCCTCAAGAGCTTCCACAAGGCCTACACCATCCTCAAGCATCCTGCGAATGGCCAATTCCTTGATCTGTTTTTCGATATAGGTATTCCGGCAGGCCTCAGCGGCAATACGTATCACTTCGATATTCTGGCCAGAGCCGCTGTAAAGTGTATGGAATACACGTGAAAAAATTTCTATGCTGATTTTATGGATCAGCTCACCGATAAACGGCAGTTTGATCAGCATTCGGTCTAAAAGAATGCGTCCGTGTTTATTCTTCCACATTACAGTAAAAATCACAAAAGGCGCTACATGAACAATCACTACGGCAATCCAGTGAGCCTGAAGCCAGCGGCTCCAGTCCAGTGCCTGTGCAGTAAGCGGCGGGAGAATGATGTCGAATTGAAGAAACATCTCAGCTGTAACCGGAAAAACATAACCGATAAAAAAGAGAAGCGTTGCAAACACTGCAATAACGGTTACCATAGGCATGAATAGCGAACGGCGCAGATTTTTATTAAAATCGGCATCCCGTTCAATGAATTTTGCTGTACTTGCAAAAACATTAGCCATATTACCGCTTGTAGAAGCCACACCAAGCATATATGAGGCAAACCTGCCAAATACCTTCTCGTGTTTTCCATACACTTCACTCCCGTCTTTACCATCCCGAAGATCCTTCTGAATCTGGCGTATCACATCTTTCATGCCTTTATTGGTGGTATCTTCGTAGAGCAGGGTAAGAATCTGGTCGAACGGAAGCTTCTGTTTTAGCAGATCGGCCGACAGGCGAATGAAGGTCACAATCTCTTCCTTCGGTACCCCTCCTTTTAAGTCAAACCATTTTTTTCGAACATAATCCACACGATAGCCCATTTTTTTCAGGGCACGTTCTACATCAGCCGGATTAAAAGCTTCCTGTTCACCTTCGGTAGCCATACCATTTTTGCGGACCTTGTAGAGATAAACCTTTTTCTCTTCAAGTGTTTCGATTCTGATCGATCGTGCATCGGCAAGCCGTTGAATACGCTCGCGTGCAATTTTTTTATTCGGAGCCTCAAATTCCCGCAACACGGTTTTCCCGGAAGTTGTCTGTCCTTTCAATCTGAATTCAGGCATAATGGATAAAAGAGGGATGTAGATGTTAGAAGTCTTTAATCATACAAAGAAATAACGGTTTCGGCAACTATTTCTGATTTAGACAATGGACAATGGCCACTAAGGCACAACGGCACAAAGATGGTTGTTGGAGTTTACTTTTTAATTCATTTCTTTGTGGCTTTGTGGCGTAGTGGCTCCAAAAAAATGGCTACTAAGGCACAACGGCACAAAGATGGTTGTTGGAGTTTACTTTTTAATTCATTTCTTTGTGACTTTGTGGCGTAGTGGCCCCAAAAAAATGGCTACTAAGGCACAACGGCACAAAGTTGGTTTTTGTAGATACATTATTGACTCCACTCTTTTCATTTCTTTACTTCTGTTAACAGCGTCAGTTTGTCCGGGTCCTGTCGGTTATCCCAAAAAACAAGCAGTTCAATATGATCATTGGCAGAATTCACCCTATAAAACAAACTGGTTTGAGGACTCAGCACGCAGCGGTGGGTATCGCTGCTTCTTGAGTATTGGAAAAGAGAAGGCTTTGCCCTGATCAGGTCAATGATTTCTTCGCTTCGTTGTATAAATGTATCTACTTCCCGCTGTGTCCAATTCTCCTCTAAATAGTTAAGAATGTTAAAAAAAGAGCGTTTTGCAGCAGGCGCCCAAATAATTTCATAAACCATACCGGTTCAGATTTGCAAAAAGCGTCTCTTCGCTTGCTCCATCACATCA
This sequence comes from Balneolaceae bacterium, assembly GCA_003559375.1. Lineage (GTDB taxonomy): Bacteria > Bacteroidota > Rhodothermia > Balneolales > Balneolaceae > Rhodohalobacter. The sequence continues at coordinate 9,997 of PWLN01000100.1, forward strand.
GTATGAGCTATTCCGGTTCCGCCGTCCAATTCTTCTTTTGCAAGATTAATCGCTTGTTTAACGCCATCCGGCAATTCCTGCCAAAAATCTTTCCCGCTCTCGCTGCTTTCTTTCAGGGATTGAAGGGTTTGCAGCATTGCGGTGTCCGACAGTTCCTCAATCCAGTCAATCAACTGTTTTTTATTGATGGGTTCTGAAATCATGATGCGATATTTAATCTATGAGAATGTTTTTAATAATACTAAAAAATCTGTGGATACGAAAATCGGGGCGGGGATGGTTGAATCGTGGTTTCGTTAATAGTTAATGGTTGTTTCATAACAAATAATTTAGATAATGAAAACATTAAAAGACAGATAAGAGACGAACTCATAGATACCGAATTGGATGCCGGCGAGGTGATCAGTACCCTCATTTTTTCTCAGGAAAGATGGAAAGACTACCAGGTGACTCCTTTATTCAAAAATATTGTCAAAGACGGCATTGAGTTATGACCTACAACAACCAAGATTTGATCCGGTATCGGTCAGAGAAATTATTGAGAGGGAATATAATAACATATTTAGTTCCAGGGGTAAAATGTTGGCCACCACGGTACAAAGATGGTTGTTATAGTTTAATTTTTTAAATTTGTGGCTTTGTGGCTTTCCCCATAGGGATCCCTTCGGGAGTGGCTAAAAATATTGGTGGATTGTTATTCAAACCAAACCTTCGATTTTTTAAACAAAGATTCCATTGGCCGTGTTTAATAATCTTCACAGGTGCATTCGGTATTTTACTATTAAGATTTCATCCTTTAGAAAAGAAAAAGAAATATTTCCAAATAAGTCTATTGGCCAATACATATTCATCAAAATTACCAGGCAACTTTGTTGTTGTTGATGGAGAAAAAACAAGAATAAGAAGACTGAAAATCTAACAACGGATATCACTCTCCACTGAGCCTTACAGAAAATGCCCCTAAACCTGCCACAACGCACGGGCATAGATTTTTTCTGCTCTGAAAGAGTATCCTGTTTATAGAAACATCAACCCTGGCCCGCTGAAACAGGCTTTGTCTTGATCAGGTCAATGATTTCTTCGTTTCGTTGAACCGGATTCGTGAGAAACAGAACAACAGATGAACCGCCCCGTAGGGATCCCAATGGGAATGAACAGACGAACAGACGAAGGATTCTCTTTAACCCACTCTATGCCCGAACAACGCCCCCCACTTATTCTGTTCTTCCGTTAATCGGTTTTTAATCTACGAAGCGTGCTTTGTGCGTAGTGGATCGTCTGTTCGTCTGTTATTCTGATCCCGGCATTTCTAAGACTCAAAAAAGAAGGGCCACGATGGCACCGAGACACAAAGGTGGATGTTGGAGTTTACTTTTTAAATTTGTG
>PWLN01000417.1 GCA_003559375.1 Balneolaceae bacterium
AAGTTTTCTGAGAATCCGAATATCACTGTTCAATCCCAGGGCCGGGAGTTCTCTTTCAAGATATGTTTGAATAAAATTGATGCGCCATCGGTTGCTTTTTTTAATAGTTGCTGCCAGAAGCGAATCGGGGAATCCTCCACGCATGAACAGGGTTTTCACGTCTGTTTGGCCCTCTATTTCAATCAAATTGAATGGATAGAGAGTGTTGTATGATATACGACCTGCCAGTGATTCGGAGCTGTTTCTTAACAGAGCCGGTGATGCAGAGCCCAAAATCAAAAACCGGCCCGGCTTTCTATCCTCATCAATCAAAGCTCGCAGTATTGGAAAGAGTTCGGGCATGTGATGTATTTCATCAAAAATTACACAATGATCTTTATACTCTCTGAGAAACAACTCCGGATTTTGAAGTTTTGCCACATCTGCGGGCAGCTCAAGATCGAGATAAATGGAAGGAGAGAGGATGCTTTTCCCAAGGTTCCGGGCAAGGGTTGTTTTGCCGGTTTGCCGTGCACCGGTAATGGCAACTGCGGGGAATTGCTGAAGGTCTGAAATGAGCTCTTTTTGTATGAAACGATTTATCATTACCCTGAAATATGAAAATTTCTTTTACGATTTTCAGGGTAAATTTATAATTTTACCCTGAAATATGAAAATCTCATTTACGAATTTCAGGGTAAATTCTGTGATGAGCTTTAATGAAGTAGCTAACTGGGTGGGACGAATTGTACTCCGTGACAAAACTTTTGCCCCTGCGTGATGATTGTAAAATCGTTATATCCTATAGTTTTTATCATTTTCTTCATCTTTGGGGCAACGATTCCTGTAAAACCAAAACGATTTTTCATTTTTTTGTTGAGGTGTACACATTCCTTAATTAGATTTACTTCATCATTTAATTAAATGAATCTGCTATATGTCCGGATCAACAGGAAAACACCCTTTTTTTTCGAGAAAAATTTTTTTAAAGGGTGCAGGTGCTGGGATTATTTTTCCCTTTTTACCCGTGAGCTTATCAAATCCTGTTTCCACTGTTCCGTCTGGTAATCGTATGTTGTTGAAAGGAGGAACAGTTCTCACAATGGATGAAGATATCGGGGATTATGAAAAAGCTGATATTTTGATTGAGAATGGCATCATTAAAGAAATTGCACCATCTATTGAAACAGATACTGAATCGGTAGATGCATCTGGCCATGTAATCATGCCCGGATTTGTGGATACCCATCGCCATATGTGGCAGGGCTGTATACGAAATATACTGCCGGATGGACTGCTGAGTGATTATGTCCGGGTTGTTCTTGGCCAGGCACGCCCTGTATTTCGTCCGGAAGACGCCGCGATTGGTAACCTCATCAGTGCACTTGGTGCCATTGATGCGGGCATCACTACAGTGCTCGACTGGTCGCACATTGGCAATAGTCCGGCTCATACAGATGCGGCGATAGAAGGTTTGAAAGATTCGGGCATCCGGGCGGTGTATGCATATGGCTCCGGGGATTCCACGCCGGTAAACCGGTATCCTGAAGACATCCATCGGTTGCGGGAAAAATATTTTTCGTCTGATGATCAACTTTTGTCCCTTGCTTTGGGAGCAGGCATTAATGCCGCCCAATGGGATCTTGCCCGTGAAGCAGGAGCCCGTATTTCTGTACATGTGAATGGTACAGGCGATCTGCTGCCTTTGGCCGATCGGCTTGGCCCGGATGTAACCTGTATTCATTGCTGCAATCTTCTGGATGAGGAGTGGGAACTGCTTGCCGCAACAGGCACGGGTGTTTCGATCTCATCACCCGTAGAAATGATCATGGGCCACGGTGTACCACCAATACAGCAAACCCTCGATTACGGTATCCTGCCCAGCCTCAGCGTGGACGTAGAAACCACTGTTCCCGGAGATATGTTTACACAGATGCAATCGGTTTTTACGCTGCAGCGGATGCAGGTTTTGGCACGGGAGCGTGCCGGTGAGGAGAATGTTCCAGGCCTGCTAACTGCAAAAGAAGTGCTTCGATTTGCAACAATTAACGGCGCCATCCATAATAGACTCGACCAAAAAACGGGATCTTTAACTCCCGGCAAGCAGGCTGATATGATTATGCTCTCACTTGAGCATGTCAATATCATGCCGGTGAATAATTTGTATGGTGCAGTAGTATCGGGAATGGATCGCCAGAACGTAGAGATGGTAATGATTGGAGGTGTTATCAAAAAGTGGCAGGGCAAGTTAGTTCGTGATGATCTGCAGAGCATCAAAAACCGGGCTATACAGTCTCGCGAGGGAATTTTTGAAAGAGCGGGGATCTATTAAGGTTCTATATATAAAAAGAAATCTGTTTACAGCAACCCGGGGAGTATGTACATTTCATAGAGGTTAGGAATGCAAAGTTTGGATTGTCAGTACAAACAGCCTTTTTCGTTAGTGAATTATTGAAATCTAAAAGAGAATATTATGACAAAAAAAGCATTAAAAATCATAGAAGAGCAAATGAAGGCATGGAAGCACAGCAATACTATTGCAGGCTCCAGGACACCGGTGAAAAAAGTTTTTCCGGTAATAACCGTATCCCGTGAATTTGGTGCAGAGGGTGCTGCCCTAGCATCAAAAATAGGAAAATTGATAGGATTTAAGTTATGGGATAAAGAATTGCTTCAGGCTATCGCAAATGAGCTTGGTGGTGGAATTCGTACCATTGAAATACTTGATGAAAGGCGCCAGAAAACTGTAGAAGACACAGTATCCGGATTCTTGATGAACATCCCAACTAACATGAATTATCTTCGGTCATTAATACGCGTGATTCATACGATCGAAGAATATGGAAACAGCATTATTGTTGGCAGAGGTGCAAATTTTATATGCAAGAATCCCAAATCACTTCATATCAAGGTAATTTGCCCTATTAATAAACGGGTTCTGGATTATGCTAAAAAAATGAACCTGACACAACCGGAAGCCCGAGAGATCATTGAACGAAAAGACAGGGAACGGCAAGATTTTATAAGCCAGAATTTTCACAAGGATATCAGCTCACCGTTAAATTATGATCTGGTATTAAATTCCGAGAGATTGACAGTTGACCAGATGTCAGCTATTGTATTGGAAGCATATGAAAAGAAAACAGGAATGAAGGTGAAGGCTCACGCTTGAATTTTAGTAGATAAACAATGGACAATTACTTAATAAACTTTCTAACCTAAGATCAATTATTTAAACGGACCTTAAAAATTTGTTAATCTGGCCACTTTTGGCCGGTTTTTTTGGCTTTTTATTCCATCCTCACTATACTTTTATGAAGGCTTCTTTTTTCCAGGAGGCATTTTAAATATAACCTAAAAATTGAGAGATATTATGTTTTACCCGATGAAAATTGTTCCGGGTATAGTGCTGCTTATCATAGCAATTATTTCCACTTCGTTGTTTGCAGCAAACCCGGAAGTTACAACCGAAAAAGAACTGGAAGGCAAAAATGTTGCATTTCTGATTACAGAAGGATTTCATGATGCAGAAACCATGTTTCCACTTGGGTTTCTGCAAAATGCGGGGGCTCAAATTACTGTGATTGGCGTTGAGCCCGGAACCTATAAAGCATATAATAGTAATGTAACAGCCGTTGTTGAACGATCTGTAAATGATGTGACTCCAGCAGATTTTGATGCTCTCGTGATACCTGGAGGACATTCACCTGCAAACCTGAGGGAGCATCCGGCTGTTGTAAATTTTGTAAGGGAATTTATACAAAGCAACAAACCTGTAGCTTCGATTTGTCATGGCCCGCAGGTTGTAATCGCAACAGGAATTGTGCAAGGGCGTACCCTTACAGCTGTTGGTGGTATCCAGAATGAAATAACGGAAGCCGGTGCAGTTTATGTCGACAAAGAAGTGATGATTGACGGAAACCTGATTACATCACGCACCCCGCCTGATATTCCTGCATTTTCACTGGCAATTAAAGAACTGATGCGGAATTGATTGCCTGCATCATATAACAAGGAAAAAATATTCAACCGGGCAAAAGTTCATCTTTACTCTGATGAAAAGGTGTCCGGTTTTTTTATAAAAAGAAACAGATTTATATTCAACGATTAACGAAACCAGGTTTGATTCAAGCCTCCAAAAACAAACTATACCCGTTTCCTGAATGGCCATCAAAATCACAAGGAATCCGAATCATAACCAAACAAGATTGTCTGCTTTTTTGGGAGGAATTATCTGTTTAGTTCTCGCAGGGTTTGCATTTTATGCCGCGTTTGGAGAAGGTGAAGTTGCCGGTGGTGTACCTTTTATTCCAAATTCTGTAAACCGATTTATCGGTATGGCACTGTTCGCATTTGGAGGGGTATTATCATTTTTGTTTGGAATGTTAGCCTTTTATGATGTTTTTACACTGAAGAAAGAGACAAACACCAAGAAATAGTAAAGATTATTTTTTTTAAATCAGATTATCTAACAGCATGATGAAAAAACTGAATACGATAAGTGTGCGACAGATGGCACAGAGGAACACATAAATAACTCTATTTATACAAAGTTCTCTGGGCAATTAATTACTTTTTCTTTGAACGGTGACTGTGCAGCATAACGCAATATCTTTCCGGTTATAATAATATTACATTCTATTCCAGATGTTTTTTTTAAAATCCCTGTCTTTAATACTGATATTCATGAGTTTATCGGGCTTTTTTCATCAGTTTGATACCGAAGAAAAGATCATTTTCTATCCTGCTTATGGATATTTGAATGAAGAAGGCAGCGAATGGATCATACCTCTGCGAATTTACGCATATGAATACAGGCCGCGGACACAACGAACCATTACCCGTTTTTTTAAGCGTTATAGGGATTTAAATGAAGAACAGGCAGTGATATTCAGTACCCGAATCAGAGATTTTGTTGTGGACAGTGAATCGCGTGAAGTTGTCCTATTCAGTTTTGACAGGGATCCTGAGAGAGAAGTTTTTTCTCTTCTGGATAATTATGGTGAACCAAAAAATACCGATCTGAACGGAATGGTTGAGGGGGAGCTGCGGATGCCTGTACACAGGGTTGAACAAATTATGAAAAGTCAAAATAATATGGATGGCTGGATGAGATTACAGGCCGTATCGGCAGGTCATTCTGGATTCGGAATGGTGAAACTGGTGCCACCGGAAGGAATATCTGTAATATCCGACATTGACGATACCGTAAAAATTACCGAGCTGCCTGCAGGCGCATCAATCGTAATCAGAAATACTTTTTACAAGGAATACACGGCTGCACCCGGAATGGCTGATTATTATCGTGAATATGGAGACAATGTAATGTTTCATTATGTGTCGGGCTCTCCATGGCAGCTGTACAGGCCTCTTACGGATTTTTTATTCAGCGATGATGCCGGTTTTCCAAAAGGCACACTTCATGTGAAAAGCGTCACCAAAAATTTTCTGAGTATTAATACATGGCGCGATTTACGGGAGCTGGTAATGAATGAGGATGTCACTTTCGATCAGAAAATCAGGCAGATTTCTCAAATCATGGAACATTTTCCAAGCCGAAAATTCATTCTGATTGGCGACTCCGGAGAAGCTGACCCTGAAGTGTTCAGTGAGATTCGGAATTTATTTCCGGGCCAGGTGAAAAAAATTACAATCCGCGATGTGGTAAATGCAAGAGAGGAAGACCCCGACAGGCTTGCCGGTATGAATGTAATACCAGCTCCAACAATTATATACGGGATCTCACAATTCGATTGATTCATGAATGCAATTGGGATATGCCCTGGAAAACATGTAAAATGAAAAGATGTGTTACGACGGTAGTTGGGGTGTTGCAAAGAGTATTGTATTCCGAATTATTTGCAACAGACTGATAAACCGATTGACGAATTATTTTATCAATAATGGCTCAGAAGATTTATAAAGCAGATGTGACGATCATTGGCAGTGGATTGGCAGGAATTACCGCAGCAATAGAGCTTCTTGATAAAAATAAAGAAGTACTTTTGTTAGACCGTGACTCTGAAGAGGAATTCGGAGGGCTCGCCCGGTGGTCATTTGGTGGTATTTGCATGATTGGCACTCCGGAACAAAAGAAAATGGGTATAAAGGATTCACCTGAACTTGCCTTGCAGGACTGGACTTCCTTTGCAGAATTTGAAGAAGACGCACTTTGGCCAAAACAATGGGCAAAATATTACACTGAAAATTCCCTTGAATTGATATATAACTGGCTGAAGAGGCAGAATGTTACATTTCTTGGAATGGTAAACTGGCCCGAACGTGGGCTTTTTGTGCCCGGCAATTCCGTTCCGCGCTGGCATGTAACCTGGGGAATTGGGTACGGCCTGATCGAAGCACTGTCCTATCACCTGAAGCAACATCCGAACAGAAAAAAACTAACACAAAAGTTTCATCACAGGGTTATAGACCTGGATGTGATGGATGGTAAAGTTTCAGGCTGCCATGGTGAAATCGAGCCAAAAGGTGAAGAATTTATTGCACAGTCGGATGCTGTTGTTGTGGCTACAGGGGGAATTTGCGGAAGCCTCAATCTTGTGCGCAAACACTGGTACAAGCCCTGGGGTGAACCACCCAAAAAAATGCTGACCGGATCGCACAAATTTGCCGATGGCGATTTACATGAAAAGATTGAAAAAATAGGCGGGAATATCACTCATCTTGATAAACAATTTAATTATGCAGCAGGGATTCACCACCCCAATCCGCGCATGCCGAATCACGGCCTGAGCCTGATTCCTCCAAAATCAGCGTTGTGGGTGAATCCCGAAGGTAAACGAATCGGCCCTATTCCGCTCATCACCGCATATGACACCCGCTACCTGGTAGAACAGATCACCAAACAGCCCGGCCAGTATTCCTGGCAGATTTTGAACAGGAAAATCATGAATAGAGAGCTTGCGGTTTCAGGTTCCGAATATATGACCGATTTCCGGGACAAAAAAAAACTCAGGGTGATAACTTCACTGTTATTCGGGAATAAACGTCTCACAAAGCGCTTGCTAAATGAAAGCAAGGATATTGTGACAGCACGATCCGTTGAGGAACTTGCTGAAAAAATGAATGAGCTGAATGGAGACGTATCGGTTGATGCAAAACTGCTGAAAGAGGAAATCCGGCAATTTGATGCGAATGTTGGACGCGGGAAAAAATATATGAATGACGATCAGCTTCGCAGGATAGCCCATCTGAGGCAATATATCGGCGACCGGCTCAGAACCTGCAATTTTCAGAAAATCGACGACCGCTCCGCTTATCCACTGATTGCTATTCGTGAGTTTATCCTGGCACGTAAAAGCCTTGGTGGTATCCAGACCGATCTTGACTGCAGGGTACTTACCCCTGATGGCAAACCAATACCGGGACTTTATGCCGCAGGTGAAGCGGCAGGTTTTGGCGGTGGCGGCATTCACGGGCTTCGCTCACTGGAAGGAACATTTCTTGGAGGGTGTATTCTCACAGGGCGTGTGGCAGGCAGGGCAATTTCAGACTCGAAAATTTAAACGATATCAGCAATGAAAAAAACCGGCGCTCAACTGGCTGTTTATGCCCTTGAACAAATCGGGATATCCCACACCTTTGGTATCCCCGGTGTTCACAATACCGAATTGTATGATGTGCTGAACAGTTCAAAAACCATCACACCGGTGCTTGTTACCCATGAAGGAGGCGGTGCTTTTATGGCCGATGCCATCAGCCGTACAAGCAGCAACACCGGCTGCCTGGTAATTGTACCCGCTGCCGGTATGACCCATGCCATGAGCGGAATCGGAGAAGCTTATCTGGCAGGGATACCCATGCTGGTGATATCGGGAGGTATACGTACCGACACAGGACGGGTATATCAGCTGCATGATCTCGATCAGCACAAGGTTCTGTCCGGCATTACCAAAAAAAGCTGGAAAGTGGAATCTCACAAGGAAATCATACCAATCATTTATGAAGCTTATAAAACTGCAATATCCGGAGAGCCGGGGCCGGTTTTTGTAGAGATTCCGGTAAACATCCAGCTGTTCAGGGGCGAAATCAATGAAATGCCTGTATTCAATTACAATAGAGAACTTCCGGAACCTGATGAGGACATGATCGAACTTGCGGCGAAACTTCTTGCGAATGCAAAACAGCCGGGAATTTTTGCCGGCTGGGGCGCCGCAGATGCAACCGATAAGCTGATACAAATCGCCGAATTGCTGGAAGCACCCGTTGCCACTACTCTGCAGGGATTAAGTGTATTTCCGGGCAACCACCCGTTGCATACGGGAATGGGAATCGGAGAATATGCAGTTCCGGCCTCCGAAAAAGCATTTGAAGGGTGTGACTGCCTGCTGGCTATCGGAACACGGTTTGGAGAAATCCCGACAGGTAGTTTCGGGATGAAAGTGCCCGATAAACTGATTCATATTGACATCAACCCGGCTGTATTCAATAAAAACTACCCTTCAGCGTGTACAATTCAGGGCGATTCAAGGGATATTTTGACAAAATTGCTTCAAATCATGGAGAGGCCCGTATCCGCAGGCGCAAGATCCGGCAACATCCGCGAAATCATCAAAACTGCAAAACAGGAGTATCGTGAGGAGTGGGAAGCAGCATCGATTGATGATAAGGTGAACCCCTGGCTTTTTTTCAAAGAATTGAGAAACCTTCTGCATGATGATGCAATCGTATCTGTTGATGACGGCAACCATACTTTTCTTACAGCTGAGCTGTTTGAAGTAAGAACATCGAGGCACCTCATCTCCCCCACCGATTTTAATTGCATGGGCTATTGCGTACCCGCAGCCATCGGTGCGAAAATCGCAAACCCCGAAAAACAGGTTGTGGGAATAGCAGGCGATGGCGCGTTTCTGATGACAGGTATGGAACTGATAACCGCGGCTGCAACCGGTTGCGGGGTTGTCATTTTTGTATTTAATGATGGTGAATTGGCACAAATTTCTCAGGGGCAGCAGATTCCATATAACCGCAAAGTGTGTACCTCCCTTGGCAAAGTTCAGATTGAAGGAATGGCTATCGCCACCGGGAGCCGGTATATCAGAATAGAAAACAACGAAAATCTGAAAGAAAAAATGGATGAAGCATTACGCTATGCCGGACAAAATGAACCTGTGATCGCGGATGTGAACATCGATTATTCAAAAAAAAGCCGGTTTACGAAAGGAATTGTAAAAACCAATCTGGGAAGGTTCCCGCTGTCAGAAAAAGTGCGGTTCATAACACGGGCATTAAAACGAAAGTTTACGGGGTGAGTGGAGAGTATACAGACAAAAGACAATTCAGGCCGCATCAACATCAAGTTCATTGTCTATTGTCCCTATTCTAAAAACTCCCAAAATAATAAGTAACCTCATTTCGAGTCGGCTCCCAGCCTATCGAGATTCCGAAATCAAAAGCGAGGTTGCTGAGCCGGAATCGTGACCGGATACCTGCCCCGAAAACCGAACGGGATGCAGCCATTAAATCCTGCTCGTTGAGATCGGTAACTGTCTGGGAAAAGAGTACCAGATATATGTTCGATAGGTAAAATGGCACAAGCAGCCTGCCGTCGTCGGGGTATGTTAATGGAATCGTATAACGGGCATTCAAAATTCCCACATTGTTTGCACCAATTAGCGGGAGTTCAGTAAAATTTTCGGAAAATTGCGAGGATACATTAAAGACCGGCACATCGGTCTGAGTAAATATTTCACCGGATATGCGCAGGGATTGATTCCAGCGTGAAAGCGGCGAAAGAAAAGTGATTACACCTGTGCGTAACCCTTTTCGTTGGGTCAGATTGCCCGTAATGGACAGTACGTCACTTTCAATTTGAATTTCATCGCTGTTCAGGCCATACCGGGCTTCCGCAAAAAGAACAAGTCCGCTATTCGGCTGTACATCCCTTATAAACTGGCGAAGCCGGTAATTGAATACGGTGCGAAAGCCTATTGTATGGCGCGTTCCGAATTCGGATAGCGGGGTTGAGGTGCTTTCAGCATCCAGGAAGCGAATTTGTGATATGAAATATTGAGGCTCAAGCAATAATGAGGTAAACCTGACATTACTTTCCAGCCTGAGCCGAACAGGCACCTTTAATGAACCACCCCTTGACTGTTGCAATACCGGAACACGTTCGGGGGTGCCATTGTTATTGTTGCTATTCTCATTCGATTGAACCGGTAAACTTGTGAATATTGGCTCGTTGAACAGTTCTGTCACAAACCCGGGGTAATAACGCTGGTTTCGGTAGGTGAGGTTGTACCATATCCTGTCGGCGTAATGATTCAAGTCGGCGGAATAGGATTGCCGGCTCATCAGGTCTACACTTTCGAGATTTATACCGAACCGGTCACGCCCGGAATCTCTTTCATAAACCGGCGCCCAAAATCTTGGTTTGAGCCATCCGGCTCCTGTGCGGTAGGGCTCCGGTGTCCAGTCAAATAAACCGGGATCGATATCCCTGTTCATCAGTGGACGCTCAATTTTTTCACTGATTGCAGCAGAAAAGGCCCATTCAGAACGGTCTATTTCCCGGTTTACCGCTAATGCGCGGTTAAGCAAAAAAACCTGCTGTTCATTCAATACCTGCGCGATATACGCAATTTGATTGCCATCGTGAGAATAGGAGGCTTCATATGCGTTATAGAAACTTTCCGTGATTTGAACAACGTTGTCTGATGGCAGATCATATTCATAAACATTCATAACTCCGGAGTGATCGCTTACAAAAAGAAACGCCGAACCGAAAGCATTCCAGCTGATATCATAGACAGAACCGTTCTGAAAAACGATATCCGGCTGTCGTTGCATAATTTGATCCGATTCACTGATGTTTTCTAGCCAGAGAGCCTGAACACTTCGAATCCGGCCAATGATTGCCGCCTGAGATGGATTCACTGGATTCAGTGCAATTTGAATCACCGAAGAGTGTTCCGGCATTGAAAATTCTCGAAGCAGATCACCGGATGACGTATCCACGGAAACCAGCATCATTTCATCACCGATAGTTTTGAGGGCAAAAACTTCATTGGCTGACCATTCCGGTGAAAACAGACGCTGATTCCGGGTTATGCGGCCGGATTTGCCGGTTGCCAAATCAAGCCGGTGAATGTCGCCACGGAACAGGTTATCATACAACAGATCTGCATGATAACGTGAATAGATCAGCTCATTGCCTTCACCTGTAAACGAGTACTGGTAATCCTGGGTGATGGAAACTTCATAAAAAAGGTTGGTGCGATCGTTTACAGTGTCGTGTGTATAGAACCCGGTTGGCCGGTTGCAGGATCGGGCATAGAAAAGAAGTTTTTCATCATCAAGCCAAAGCGGCCGGTTGAGACGTTTGCATGTGGCATTAAATGGTAACCTGGCCGACTGCTCATCCGTATTGGAGCC
>PWLN01000372.1 GCA_003559375.1 Balneolaceae bacterium
AGACGGACTCACACGGGTAAAAGTAGATATATCTATAAAACTGCTTGTCTCTCTACCTGCATTCAGGGACAATTCGCTGTTGTGGGCGCACTTGTGGCCCACTATCGTGCGCTGAACTCGTGCCGATGTGCCGAGGTAGCGATTCATCGACAAATCGCCCTACGCGGGCCCCGCACGGTCGGTGAGGAGATCACGTCCAGGAGGGACCGGTGACGACGACCGAGACCGCCCAGAGTTGGGGAGCCGACGCTGCCCAGGCCTTGCGCCGCAGCAGCAACGATCGGCTGCGCCCCGGAGGCGGGCCCCAGAAGCGTCGCCCTGCTCACGTCATCGCCATGGCGAACCAGAAGGGCGGTGTCGGCAAGACGACCACCACCATCAACCTGGGCGCAGCACTGGCCGAGCAGGGGCGCCGGGTGCTGCTCATCGATGCCGATCCGCAGGGGTCGCTCGGCGTCGGTCTCGGCGTCGAGCCGCACGCCCGCGAGGCGACGATCTACAACCTGCTCATGCAGGACGGGACCAGCCTCGACGAGGCCTTGGTGGAGACGGCGACGGAGGATCTCCACCTGCTCCCGGCGAACATCGACCTGGCTGCCGCGGAGCTTCTGCTGGTCCAGGAGGTGGCCCGCGAGCAGGCGCTGCAGCGGATCGTGGAACGCTTGCGCTACCGCTACGACCACATCCTGATCGACTGCCCGCCCAGCCTCGGGCTGCTGACGATCAACGGTCTCACGGCTGCTGATGGGGTCATCGTGCCGCTCGAGTGCGAGTACTTCGCGCTGCGGGGGATGTCGCTGTTGATGCAGACGCTCGAGCGTGTGCGCGACCGCTTGAACCCTGACCTGGCACTCGAGGGCATCATCGCCACCATGTTTGATGGAAGAACCATCCATTCCAGGGAAGTACTGGAAAGAGTGCGCGACGCGTTCGGTGACGTGGTGTACGAGACGCCGGTGACCAAGACGATCCGCTTCGCGGAGGCCCCGGTCGCCGGGGAGTCGATCCTCACGTACTCGCCTCGCTCGCGGGGAGCGGAGGCCTATCGCAAGCTCGCGAAGGAGGTCCTGCAGCGTGAATCGGCGAGCTAGCCTTCCCGGCGCAGACGAACTGTTCCGATCGACCGGATCGGGGCGCGGCGCGGAGCGTGCCGACTCGGCCGGCAACGCGGAGTCGTCCGGCCGACGTCAGGCGACCAAGGCGGACGAGGAGGCGGCGCCGGAGGCCTCGGGTCGGGTGCGCCACGACCAGAAGATCACGGTGTACCTGACGAGCCAGGAGCTGCTGGACCTCGAGCAGGCGAGGCTGCGCCTGCGAGCGGAGTTCGACATCGGGGTCGACCGAGGTCGCATCGTGCGGGAGGCGGTGGCGGAGCTGTTGCAGGACCTGCACGACCGTGGGCCGGACTCGGCCATCGTGCGCCGCCTGAGTTGAGGTCCGATGGTCGAGCCGACGGGCCACAGCCCAGCACCTATAGACATGTCGATAGATCGATGGTGATCTATCGACAAACCGACAAGGCGGCGGCACCTCGCTCCTGGGGCCATGGAGCTGGGCGGAGGCGCCGGTGACGCCCTCCGCGGTCGCACTGATCGGACGGAAGCGTGACGGCGGCGCCCTGGCGGCGCACGAGGTCCACTGGCTGATCTCCGCCTACCTGCGCAATGAGGTCGATGACGCCCAGATGGCCGCGTTCCTCATGGCCGGGGTGCTTCGCGGCTTCAGCGACGAGGAGGCGGCGGCCCTCACCTCGGCGATGGTTGCATCGGGCCGCTCCATCGATCTATCGACATTCGCGGGGCCGACGGTCGACAAGCACTCGACCGGCGGGGTGGGGGACGTCACCACCCTGGTCGTCGCACCGATGCTGGCGGCGGCAGGATGCCAGGTGGCCAAGCTGTCGGGCCGTGGCCTGGGGCACACCGGTGGGACCCTGGACAAGCTCGAGTCCATCCCGGGCATGACGGTGGGGCTCTCGTCGGACCAGGTGTTGGCACAGGTGGAGCGAATCGGCTTGGCCGTGGCGGCGGCCGGTCCCGATCTCGTGCCCGCGGATCGTCGCCTGTACGCGCTGCGCGACGTGACCGGCACCGTGGGGGACCCGGCGCTGATCGCCTCGAGCGTCATGAGCAAGAAGCTCGCCGGTGGGGCGGCGCACGTGCTGCTCGACGTCAAGGTCGGGCGTGGGGCCTTGGTCGCGGACCAGGCACAGGCGAAGACCCTGGCGGAGCGGTGCGTGGCCATCGGACGAGCGCACGGCCGGCACGTCGGGGCCCTGCTGACCCAGATGGACGAGCCACTCGCGCCCACGGTCGGCAACGCCCTCGAGGTCGCGACCGCCGTGGAGGTCCTGCAGGGGGAGCGCGGCGGCCCCCTGCGTGAGCTCAGCATCGAGCTGACCGCCGCAACGCTGCAGCTCACGGGACAGCAGAAGGAAGCTTCAGCCAACACAGCGACGGCCGTGTTGGACTCGGGTGATTCCTTGGAGAAGTTTAGGGAGTTGATCTCCGCGCAAGGCGGCGACCCAAACTGCGCAGATCGCCCGTGGGATGTCCTTCCACACGCGTCGGTCATCGAAGACTGGGTGCCGCTGCCAGGTGTGGTGCAGCGCATCGACGCTCGCGCAATCGGGGAACTCGCGGGCTCCCTCGGCGCAGCGCGACGCCGGCTGGGCGAGCGCATCGATCCCGCGGTGGGTCTCGAGGTCCTGCTCCGCGTGGGGGATCGCAGCGGCCACGGCCAGCCCGTGGCCCGAATCCACGCATCGAGCGCAGCGGCGGCTGAGGACGCGAAGGCGGCGCTCGAGCGGGCGGTGACGATCGGCGACGGCGACCGCCAGCCCCTGCCCCTGGTGCTGGGGAC
>PWLN01000077.1 GCA_003559375.1 Balneolaceae bacterium
TCTTCATCTGTTCCCTGGGCCTGCATCAGCGGTATCAACTCTCTTGCAACAAACGGAAAAGTGACAAATAGTGTGGCAATGACAATACCGGGTACAGCAAAAATTATCTGTATATCATGAGATAAAAACCAGGGTCCCAGCCAGCCTCTGGAGCCAAAAATCAAAATAAAGATCAATCCGGCAATGACCGGTGATACGGCAAAAGGCAAGTCGATCAGTGTAATTAAAAGGCTTTTGCCCCGGAACTTAAATTTGGAAATGGCCCATGCAGCGCAAACTCCAAAAACAAGATTTACAGGCACAACGATTGCTGCGGTTATCAGTGTGAGGCGAATAGCTGCAATGGCATCGGGATCATTCAGTGCCTGAATAAACAGGCTGATTCCGCCTGAAAATGCTTCATGAAAGACAATGAAAAGCGGCAAAATCAAAAACAATAGCAAAAATGTAAGTGCAGTTGCTATGATAAACCTGCGTATTACCGGTGATTCAGTTGTTGAGACCGTTTGAGCAGCAAGGCTGCTTTTATTTTTGACTTGTAAAGTTACAGTTCCAGACATAGTTGATCAGTATTCGTCTGTATAGCGGCGACTCCACCACTGGATGATATTTATGAAAAGCAAAATGAGAAAAGCCGCAATTAACATCACAACCGCAATTGCAGTGGCTCCCGTGTAATCGAACTGTTCAAGTTTAATTACGATAAGCAGCGGCGCTATCTCCGTCTTGTAAGGCATATTGCCGGCGATAAAAATAACGGAACCATACTCACCGATAGCCCTGGCCAGTGCCATGGCGAAGCCGGTGAGAAGTGATGGCTGTATGGCCGGGAATATGACTCGCCTGAACGTCTGCCAGCGGCTTGCTCCAAGACTTGCAGCAGCTTCTTCAAGCTCTTTTTCCAGATCCTCCAGAGCAGGCTGAACGGTTCTGACTACAAAGGGAAGGCCAATGAGTGTTAGTGCTATAACAATTCCGACCCAGGTAAATGCAATCTGAATACCGACAGATTCTGCATACCGGCCGATAATTCCGCTTTGAGAGTATATGGTAACAAGTGCTATACCCGATACGGCAGTAGGTAGTGCAAAAGGTAAGTCTACAAGCGCATCAACAACTTTTTTAAATGGGAACGAATACCGGACTAAAGCCCATGCCACTATCAATCCAAAAAAAGCATTAAGAGTTGCTGCTAAAAAAGAAGCACCGAAACTCAAACGCAGGGAGGCGGTTACTCTTGGATCAGTAATTGATTGGTAAAATGCTTCCCAGCCCATGGAGGTAGTAAAAAGAACAAGGCCTCCCAGGGGTATGAGCACCAGCATGCTCATATAAAAAAGCGTGAACCCCATTGTGAGCCCGAAGCCGGGTATCACATTATTTCGTTTAGCAGGTAAAATAAGTTTACCTGCCGATAGTAATGAATTCATTAATTATTTTATTGAAACCCTGGTAGTGGTTCAGTTTCAAATGGTTAATTCCGGAAAAATTGGTCAAAAATTCCACCATCACGGAAATGGACTTCGCTGGCGCTATGCCAGCCTCCGGCAATTTCGTCAATTGTAAACAGGCTGATAGGCGGGAATTGATCTTCAAACTTTTTCGCAACCTCGGATGAACGAGGCCGGTAAAAGTGTTTTGCTGCCAGTTCCTGGCCGGCTTCAGAATACAAATATTCAAGATACGCCTGTGCGATTTCGCGTGTCCCTTTCCGGTCAACATTTCTGTCAACAATACTCACAGTTGGTTCAGCGAGGATGCTTGAAGGTGGTATCACAATTTCAAGGCCTTCGGCATCCAGTGTGGATTCGGCCAGAAGAATTTCATTTTCCCAGTTAATCAGCACATCGCCAATCCTTCTTTGAACAAACGTATTTGTTGCTCCTCGCGCTGCAGAGTCCAATACCGGTACATTTCTGTATATAGCAGCCACAAACTCTTTAGCTTTCTGCTCGGCATGGGCTACTTCATCCGCATAATCCGGATTTCCTATTTTCGACAGGTCGCCAAGTTCTTTTTGAAGGGCAAAGCCCCACATCGCCAGATAATTCCACCGGGCAGCGCCGGAGGTTTTCGGGTTTGGTGTAATGACGGATACATCCGGGCGAACCAGGTCATCCCAGTCCTGAATATTAAGCGGATTGCCCTTTCTGACTAAAAAAACCAGGGTTGAGGTATATGGAGCACTGTTTTCCGGCAGCCGGCTCTGCCAGTTTTCAGAAATTAATCCTGCATTTTGCTGTATGGCATCCACATCATGAGCAAGCGCAAGAGTTACAACGTCCGCCTCCAGGCCATCAATAACAGCACGCGACTGGCTTCCTGACCCGCCATGCGACATTCTGATCCGCACGGATTGCCCGGTTTGCTCTTCCCAATAAGCAGCGAATTCTCGGTTAAACTCCTGATAAAGCTCACGCGTTGGATCGTATGATACGTTTAGCAGGGTAGCAGAATAATTATTTCGATCTCCTGAACACGCTGTTATAAGAGTCATGATAACTACAGCGCTGATTGTTGCAATTATTTTTATAGCATGAAGCCGTGACATTTCGATGATTTTTCTGATCAGATTTAAGTGTGTTAAACAATTCAAGTACAAGGAGTGTGCCAAATAGAAAAACTTTAATCAGCAGTTAAAAAAGGTGTTATTCTTCAATTATAACTACTATATTTAACAGCAACTGTTAAATAAGGCAGAAATAATGAATATTATAGTAGCGTATTTATGAAAAACCCTTCTGATTTATTACTCAAAGTATGGCGTGAAGCCTGCAAGCATGTTCACATTGAAGATTCGATGGAAGCAATCGGGCGAATCCTGATCGAGAGGATGTCTCTTGATGGAGTACTGATTCGTATCATAGACTTTAGCAGGCTGAAAGTGGAAACAGTTACCACAGCTTACCGGAAAGAGCCTGAATTAAATACTGAAGCGTATACTTTAGTTGATTCGAAGCATCAGTATAAATTGGAGGAATGGCTTTCATCCGGTGAAATCATTCTTAAAAAACCAAATCTTGAATCAAATCGGCTTGCCGGTATTTTACTTCCAAGTTGGGTTAAAGGTGATGCTCTTATCGCCCCACTCATAACTGAAAACCATCCTCATGGCCTGGTAATCATTTATGTTAATGAAAATCGGCGTTTAATTCCCGATCACAAAAAAATTCTGGCAGATTTACTCGAGGCACTATGTACAGCCCTGAATAACCATCAAAGGCTTGAAGAGATAAAAATACTCAAAGAAGCAGCTGAAGCAGACAGAGACTCACTCATGACCCGCTACGGCAGGCCGGAAATCGGAGATTCAGTAATCGGAGCCAAAAATGGATTGAAGAATGTAATGCAGCGCGTGAACCTGGTTTCGGGTTCCGATATGCCTGTTCTCATTTTTGGGGAAACAGGATCGGGAAAAGAAGTAATAGCAAGGGCAATTCACCAGCAGTCTCCAAGAAATCAAGCCCCGTTTATCAGGGTTAACTGTGGTGCCATACCACCGGAATTGATAGATTCTGAACTTTTTGGGCATGAGAGAGGAAGCTTTACAGGAGCCATCGAAACGAGGCAAGGATGGTTTGAAAGAGCAGATGGGGGAACGCTTTTTTTGGATGAAATCGGTGAACTGCCATTAGCGGCACAGGTCCGATTACTCAGGGTTTTACAGGATGGAAATTTTGAAAGGGTAGGAGGTATTAAAACGCTGCATGTGGATGTCAGAATTGTTGCTGCAACACACCGCGACTTACCCGGGATGGTAAATGAACAAAGTTTCAGGGAAGATCTGTGGTACCGGTTGGCCGTTTTCCCTGTTAATCTTCCACCTCTGCGAGAAAGAAGAGAAGATATTCCTGAGCTGGCCAGGCATTTTACAGTAAAGGCAACCCAGCGGTTTGGTCTGCCGGCGAAATTAATTACAGATGAAATGATGGAAATGCTTTTGAATTACCACTGGCCGGGAAATGTAAGGGAGTTAGGTTCAGTAATCGAACGCGCCACAATTCTCAGTAAAGGTTTAACACTTGATATCGATGCTGCACTTGGCCTGCAACCGGCTGAAAAATCTGATCCTGATTCTGCATTGATTCAGACTGCCCCAGAGTACAAAGGAAGCAGTTTTCCTTCATTGGATCAAATCATGAACGAGCATATTCACAAAGCGTTAAAGATAAGCAAAGGAAGGGTAGAGGGACCTTTCGGGGCAGCAAATTTGCTGGATATCAACCCAAATACTTTGCGGGCCAGAATGAGAAAACTGGGAGTGGATTGGAAAAAGTACCGGCCGGATTAATCCTTTTCCTTTCTCGCATCAATAAATGATTTGATACCCGCCACCAGAAAAATAATGCATAATACTGCCATGATTGCCTGGCTAATGGCAGCCTGCGGGCGATCTGGCATGGTTCCGCCAAGTGCACCGATTATTGCTATCAATCCACCAAAAGAACCGCCAAGGCCGAGTAATGCAAGAAGCAAAGCTGCATGCATGGCGTGCTTGCGCATGGATTCACTGCGCTTGGCAAGCATCCCGAGTCCGCCGAATGCAACCCCGAAAAAAGCAGGAATTAAAGCTGTGATACTGGCTCCGCCACTAATGATATAAAATACCATACCAAGTATGATGAGAATGATTCCAATGTTAATCGATAGTTTTGGCATGTGAGAAAATGTAGTTATAGGTTCTTGTTTATTAGATTCATAATTCGCTGCACACGGCGCCTGTTCACACCAAGGTCACCGTGGCCAACTCTGCTTGCACTTTTGATGTGAAATTCTGAGCGGCTTTCACTTCCCGGCTTTATGATAATCGATAAATCATCTTTAAAACCAAAGAGTGCAATCCGAAATACTGCTTTTATTTGAAGAGATTGTGAATCCGGTTCTACTGAATGTGGTGAATAATGGTGAATTGCATCCAGTGAAATTTGATAGAGTACTTCAGGGGCAACATCAAATGTTCTGGAGTAAATAATGCAGTTTGGTGACTCCGGACAGGGAGCAAATGGATGTGTAAGTGTTGTATCGGATGGAAGGTCTCCCGGACGGGAACCGATAAGAAACGAAAGTATGAGTAATGCCACGGATCCTTAACTAAGTAGACTTTGAGCTACAAAACCTCAGGAAATTCGGGATCATTCCCGGGGGATATGTTGATCTCCCCAAACACGTTGTGGTTCCCGCGTATAATGGCCATTTCAAATATACAAATCCAATGTGGGATAACGATGCCTTAGTATTAACCGGGAATGTACTGGTGGCACAAACGAGACGTTTGCGCCATCATGATCTACGATGTGTGGGTGCGCCATCCATAATGCACAAGCAGGATGCTTGCGCCATCCATAAGCATCCAGCACCTAGCATCCAGTATTATCTATCAAACCAAATACAACACACCAAATACCTCATACCCCCTCACCCGTATAGGCTCCCATAAACAAAATGGTGTTGGTGTTATTTTCGCGGATAAAGAACAGGAATGGCCGATCGAGGCGTATGGTAATATAGGATGGTTCGCCGCCGGCTGTTGTCCGGAATATTTCTATGACAGTGACAGCTGCTGCTTCGCTGCCTTCTTCATCAAGTTTGATTACCGCCCGGTGCAATACATTGGAAATAAAAAGCTGGTCTTCCCTGTTAATTCTGGAAAAATCAGCAAGTGCCTGGTCAAACGGCAGGGTAAGCCCCATCTTTTTCAGATCGTCAGGAAAATCTTCAATCTCGTATTCCAGCTCAAATTTCGGGACAAATACATTGATCGTGTCTTGTGAAAGATTATTCGTGATATTCTCAAATTGATTTATGGTAAGTTGTGGAGCTAACTCAGCCAAAGTGCGGTTACCGGAGGGGATTAATGCTGTGAATGAAAAACCTTCTCTGCCATACCACATATCCAGTGCTGTCCAATCCTCACTTTGATGATATCTGAAATTTTGGCGTACCCGCATCATAGGTACATTCATAGTACCCCCGCCAGGGAGATAGAAAGGCTCGTTCCGTGTTTCTTTTGGGTCAAACTGAACGGTCCAGTCGCCTTTGAAATAGATTGCATTAATCAGGTACATGATTACATCTGGCCCAATTTCATCAATCATTTTCTCAATCAGGCCACGGGTTTTTTCATTGATCCAGGCATTGATTATATCAGGTGCATCTGGACGTCCAAAATCGAGTTCCTGAATTTCGGCGTTAAAGTAGTTACGGTTACTATCGAGAAATGGTGTCAGAACCGGATAACCCTCCCGGATCCAGACAGAGTTGGCTATATTCATTATCACTTTCGGATCGAGAGTTACAAGCAGCTCAATCAGCTCTTTGAAAGCACGATTGATATCCTCGTTGGTCATTCCATCAAATCCGAAAAAGTCACGCATTTGCTCATAGGTGTTGTCATCTGCGCCATTTAAGGCCATACCAAAAGCTGTTGAAATGCTGAGCGGTGAGACAAAAAATGAACTGCTGCCTTCTTTTTCCAGCAGCATATGCAGCATCCGGATACTGAAATCGTTGCTTGCCTGAGTCAGCATTTGCTCCTGTACCGATAACTCCCTTGGTAATTTTCGGTCTATGACATCATCTGTACCGGAAACATCACATCCGGCAAAAAGCACCATCAACAATAAAGCGAATAATTTATTTATGAATTTCATTTATATGATAGTTTAAGTATATATTATTGATATTTATATTCCAGCATCCAGCATTCCCGAGGGGTCGGGATGTCGCTGCCGCGCCACCAGCATCATCTATCAAACCTCAAATTTCCTCACCCGTAAAAGTTCCCATAAACAATATGGTTCCGGACTCCTGCTCACGGATTACATAAAAGAACGGGCGGTTAAAAGTTATTTCCACCATTTGCGGGGCACTATCGAACATAACAACGGAGGTAACCGCAGCTGCTTCGGTCCCTTCTTCATTCACTGATATGAATGTTTTATGTTTTGATTCTCCAATAAAAAGATCGTTCGGGCTGCCTGTCATGAATTCAAAATTGGCCAGAGACGGGTCAAAGCCATCAACAATTCCAAGATCCATCAGCAGCTGCTCAAATCCATCAACTTCATATTCCAACTCAAATTTTGGCAGCCCAAGAGTAAGGGTTACTTCATGAAAATTCTCAGTCAATGAATTCCAGGTATCCCAGCCCGTTTCCGCGAGCCACGACTCAAGTGACATGGATTCGTCAGGAAGCACAAGTGTCATTACAAAACCGGCATCACCGTAGTAAAGATTTACGGCTTCATAATTTTCACCCGATTTATAAGCCATCTCTTCTTCCATTTCCATTCTCATCATTTCAACATCTTTAATAGATCCGTCGGATAAATAGAAAGGTTTGCTCGTGGTTTTATCAGGATCAAAGCGCACCGACCACTCTCCCTTGAAATAGATGGCATTCAATAAATACATCACGGTATTGGGATTCAGGTCATCTGAAATAGATTCAATCAAGCCACCGGTTTTTTCTTTTACCCACCTGTTGATACGTTCCAGTGTTTGGGGATTCCCAAAATCTGCGGCTTCGATAACAGCATCGTAATGAATCCAGTTAACATCAAGAAAACTGTTTGCAAAGGGATATCCATCCTGGTACCAGATGGAGTTGGCGATGGTAAAGGTTACCTTGTCGTCAAAGGTTGTGAGTAAACCTATGAGATCCCGTGCGGCCAGGTTGATTTCATCACGTGACAGGGACTCCAGGCCAAAAACGTCCTGTATTTGGGCATAAGTATCTCCGTCGGCACCATTCATGGTCATCCCATAAGCCATAACGATACTCAGAGGGGAGATAAAATGGCTGGCATCCGGATTTTGCTCAACCAGTTTCTTTAACATATTAAAACCGAATGAGCCTGACCCATTAACGAGCTGTGATTCCTGCCCAGTGAGTGAACGCGGCAGTTCGCGTCTTTCAAATGGTTTGTCTGGCTGATTGTTGCCAGATGAATTAAACACATCACAGCCTGTTAAAGACAGGAATATGATGATGCCTGTAATGAAAACCGAAAAATATAGCCTGGCTGTTTTCATGAGCAGATAGAATTATGTTAAATATGTATTGGTAGTACACGCGAAAACAGTGAAGAACCTATGGGTGTGAGATTTATTTCTTCACTATAAATGGCCTGACTTTATCGGATGAATTGAACTGGACAAAAAAGATAAGTATATCTTAATATTCAACTTAAAATTAGATAAAAAGGTAAAAAAAACAATTTTTGAAGTGTGATGATAAATCTTTTTTTTTATTATTCATGTAGGGGACTAGAATAAGACAAGCATGACAATATGATCATGAGTCATCCAGTTGTAAGCACAATTTAAATCAGTCTATCACTTGATGCATAAGATAATATGATACCGCAACTATCAAGCTTAAACTGAAATTTTCTAAGATTGGCACTATGAAAAATTTATTGTTATTGGTTTTAATGATCATCGTTTTATTGGGCTGCAGTTCTCCAAGCGGTTCAAATGGAGGGGTAATTAACGATACATACGATGTGGGAGGAAGAATTACAGATGCTTCAGGTTCGGGGATTCCTGATGTACTAATTTCGTTTACCGGTGAATATGGGTCCACAAGAACGAACTCAGAAGGCAATTGGGAAAAGAAAGGCCTTAGTGGTATGGTTGTGGCTATACCACAAAAATTTGGATACACTTTTGAGCCGAATACGATCACCTTTACAAGGGCTAACCTGAATGCCGGCTTTTTAGCGAAAGCAGAAGATTCTAATATTCAACTATACGACAATGTTATTGTTTTACAGGCAGATGATAGAGAAAATATCGAATCTTTTTCTGAACAAACCGGTGTACTGATTTTTAAAGAATCGACCAATGTAACGGAATCGTTTCGTGTAGGGGATGTCATTCTTTCAGATTATTCAGAAACAATACCATATGGACTTATTCACATCATAACAGCGATCTCCAACGACGGCCTTACACTCACTCTTGAAGATGCCACACTGGAAGATGTAATTGAAGAGGGTGATATTGAAATATCATATTCCATGAGCTTCGATGAGTTTGTAGAAGAAATCGAACCAGCGAAAGGAGTGGAGATAAAAAAAATAGATTTTGGCGAACAAAAAATAAAATTTGAACGTGAGTTGGATGGAGACAGGGGTAAAATTTCCGGACATATCCAATTGAAAAGCAACATCGACATAGATAAACAATTTCGTTACCGGCTAAGATTGCAGCAATTAAAAATTGTTTATACAGCAGAAATTGAGCTGGATGTTAATTATGAGGCAAAACGTGACTATGAAAGAAAGGAGATATATGACCTTTTTACATTAAGGGGCCCTCCGATAATCGTATTTACCGGTGTAACGGTAAATCCACGGTTGGTTTTCCGGGCAGGAGCTGAAGCAAAAATTGAAGGAGGAATGGAGACCGGGTTAAACTGGGCGCGCAAATATGTGGCCGGAATAGAATACAACAGAGACACTGGGTTCTCAACTATAAAAAATAGTGATGGTGCAGGTTTGACGGTTAAACCCGTAAAACTTACCGGTAGTGCCAAGGCACTTGGTTTTGCAGGTGTCGCATTCGAAGGACTCGTGTGGGGATCTGCAGGGTTTGGAGTAGGTGTAATGGGATATACACTTTCAGAAGGAAAAGTTGAGCTGAGCAGTAGTGATTGGGCCTGGGAATATGATTTTAGCCTTGGGGTTAAGATTGTTTCACAGGCGAAACTTGAACTTGCCCGTATCGCAAAATTAACCTACGATGGCCCGGAATATGATATTTTCAGGCTTCCTGTGGCCTATGCAGCATCTGGCAAAGTGATTGAAAAGAAAGAAGTAGATGGCAAAATTGAAGATGTAGGAGTAGAAGGTGTCTCAATACTTTTTGACGGCACAAGTGTTACATCTGGCAATTTAGCCGATAAATCAACAAATGAAAATGGAAACTGGTACCAGGATTTAATGCATGGCGAAGTCTTTGTACGAGCAGAGAAAGATGGTTACACGATTACGCCCGATTCTATTAAGGTTGACGGAAAAGGAAGTAAATATAATTTCACTGCTGAACCCATCGACTTGACCGGTAGATGGAATGGTACCTTGACAATGCGTAGTGTTGAAGGATTTTCATCAAATGGTGATGATGATGGATGTATACTTATAGATTTGGAAGATCTGATCGGTTTACCACTTGAAATTATTCTTCACCTGAAAAAGCATGAAAACGAACAGAAATATGATGCAAGATTGATATTTCCGGATATCGACGATGAAGATTTTCTAAGAATGAACAAAAAGATTGCAGAAGAATTTATGGATCGCCATCCATCGTTTCAAACTGATTATTCTGAAGAAGACTACTTAGCAATGACAGGCGAATTTTCGGATGGCATTCTAACTCTTGAAGGATACGAGGAAGGTATAAAGATAGAGTTTACAGGTAATTTTAGTATAACTGATGACAAGACTCACAAATTGACAGGCGATTTTGTTATGGACGGAGGTTCAGAGGGTAAAATACAAGGTGACTGGGATGTTACCAAGTCTGAATAAATTTGAGTAATGCATCCAACTTTGTTTGATATTAACTTGGGAGACTTTTTTATTACTGTCTCTTCGTACCGATTTTTTGGTGCACTTGGTGCATTTTTATTTCTCTTTTACTATCTGAAAAACCTGCAACCGTACGGCCTCAGTTTTACAGCGAAGATCATATCAGCAGTAATGATAGCGCTGTCGTTTTTGATAGGGTCGCGCCTTCTTTATTCAATTCTTTCTTTTCAACGGGTTCTGGATGACCCGGAGCTGCTGTATTCGATGAAACTGATTAATTTCAGCCTGTTTGGAGGCCTTGCGTTTTCATTATTCACATGGTGGCTGGTTTCAAAAAGATATCAGCTGCCATTCCTTAAACTCACAGATAAGTTTGTATTTCCTGGAGCTTTATCGTTGATGTTATTCAGAACAGGATGTTTTCTAAATGGCTGCTGTTTTGGTAACATAACAGATAAGCCATGGGGTGTTACATTTCCACGAGGCAGCAAGTCGCATCTGGTTCAGATTACCCCAAACCCATTCAGTTTTTTTGCAGCTGTTAAACCGGTACACCCAACACAGCTTTATGAGATCCTCGGCCTGTTCATTGCAGCACTGGCAGCATGGTTGATCTGGAAAAAATATAAAATACCCGGCCTCATGGCTGCTGTATTTGTACTCCTTTACACTACAACTCGTTTAATCAATCACTATCTAAGATACTACCCTGAGAGCGTTCAGCCGCTTCACATGTTGCAGGCTCCTTTCATGTACACCTTGATTATTGTAACCTTTTCGGTGTTCATGTACTTTCTTTGTAAGAA
>PWLN01000278.1 GCA_003559375.1 Balneolaceae bacterium
AGCTGTCGGACAAGATGCAGATGGCGGGGCTGGAGCCGGTTTCCCTGCGCTACTCCTACGGCAAGTGGGGACACCGTGCCTGGGTCATGCTCATCAAGGTACCCATGCTCTGGTTCACCCGCTTCGGCATGGTGACGCTGCTCTGGCTGCCCTTCTACTATCTGTTGACTCTGCTGCCCGGGCTGGCGATGATGGCACTGGACCGGCGCGCTGACAATCCGCGCGGGACAGGTATCATGGGTATTGCCCGGCGAACGGAATACTAATCCACTTACAGGTTGGGCGAAATAACAACAATCTCCGGTGTCCTCAACTGACGATCAGCCATATTGTCGATCAGGGCTGTCCGTTCTCCGCCATAGGTTGCAAATCGGACTTTTTCAGATTGAAAAATCCCTGTATTATTCGAATAAGACGAGGTCTTGAGCTTGTCTGCAGCATGCACGAAAAAAAAGTGCACGGGTATATTGATATGATAACCGGGCGGGATGAATAAATGATAACGATCGAGATTAAAAATCCGGATCCGTTACTTTCAAATTACATCCGAAAGATCTCTGTTTTTGAAAGCGGGAAGCCAGTTTCCTACAGGCAGAAATTAATGCCAAGTGCATATACCTATCTATCATATAATCACAAAGAGATTCCGGTTTCTGTATTCGGTGGAAAAAAAGTTCATCCGTCAAAAAGACTGCAGATAGCCGGCCCCAAGATTGACGCACAAATACATGTCGAGTATGAGGGTTCTGTGGAACAAATTCTCATAGAGTTTACTGCCTCAGGGTATTATTGCCTGATTCATTCGTCCCCGTCAAAAATCATCAATTCCTTGTGCAGTCTTGATGAGCTAATACCGGTTGACATTGTTAAAAATCTTGATAAAAAACTTGTTCAGAGTAATACCTTGCAGAGTAAAATTGAATTACTCGAGCAGTTCTTATTAGTTATGAGCCGCGATGCGTTGGCGCCCTGCGATTATGTTGAGAATACCTTGAAATTAATCGATGATACCAGGGGAAGTATAACGATAAGGGAATTGGCCGATCAAAATTCTATAAGCGAACGACAGCTGGATCGCCGATTCCGGGAAATTGTAGGTATGTGCCCGAAACGGTACTCAAAAATTGTCCAGCTTCATTTTGTTATTAACCTGATGTACCTCAAAAAGTACGACTCGTTCCAGGATGTTGCGTATACCGCCAATTTTTATGATTTGGCACATTTCCATCATCAATTCAAAGAGTATACAGGGTTTAGTCCCGCCGAGTTTGTCAGGAGCGATAAACACCTTGCTTTTCAATATTTTAAAGACTTGATCGCAGGAGAGTAACCGCGGCTTCATCTGTCTTGAAGAGTTGCCCGCCAGCCCATCTGGTTTTTTTCCAAAAACATCGGGATGTCCGATTTATACAATCGTTCTACTTGTAAATTAATGTAAATTGAAGTGGTGTAAGATTGCTGAGTGGGGTAGTAGGATTTGAGTGAAGTTTTTTAACACGTTGTTAAACCAGGTTTTCTAATTGGAGGGGAAAATTATGCAAAAACAAAGCTTTAGAAAAATGATGGTACAATATGTTGTTTTTGTTTCGATTCTCACTTTGGGAATGGCAGCTTCCCTTGCACAGGAGAAGTACCAGATAAAAGGCAACTCGACTTATGCTATCATAGACCATCAAGGGGCCTTTCTGGATGATGTAATGGGAACACTACTTTCCATGAGTAAAATGGAAGGGGTAAACTACAGCACAGGTGCGAAGGAATTCATGGATGAAGCACGGCTGCTCTCCGTAATGAGGCATGACAATATGGATGGAACATCACAGGGGTATTCAAAATTTACAAAAAACGATGATGTCGTATATTTCAAATCGGAAACGAGATTAAATAATACCCTGTCTGATGAAGGAAATCCAGTCACGACATTCGAGGGAAATTTCACAGCGATTAAGGGCACAGGGCAGTATGATAACATCCGTGGGAGCGGCACCTTCAAGGGCAGGTATTTATCGGGTTATATCCTCTATGTCGATTGGGAAGGCGAGTATTGGATAGATAAGTAGTCAAATACCCTGCTGGTATATGATCCCGATACGGGTGAAACAGCGACCTTGCTGAAAAATCTCTTTTTCCCAACGGTGTTGCCCTTGCCCCTGACGAAAGCTTTCTGCTTTTCAATGAATCAACCGCTTACAGGGTTAGCCGGTATTGGCTATCAGGAGCAAAAGCAGGGCAGGTTGACATCTTCATTGACAATTTGCCGGGTGTTCCTGACAATATCACCTTCAATGGCATTGACACTTATTGGCTTGCACTTGCAGCAGGGCCCAAAAACAAGGCAGTTCGTGACCCAATGCTTCCCAAACCATTTTTAAGAAAAGCATTCTGGCGTTTGCCAAAGCTTATGTGGCCGGAAATGCCGGAGGAGGGTTACATCCTGGGTCTGGACCTGGATGGTAATGTTAAATACAATTTGCACGACCCGACAGGTAAAACATATCCCCATACGACCAGCGCGATAGAAGCCGACGGAATGCTCTATATTGGTAGCCACGTGACGGATGGTGTAGGAAGGATTCCGGTGCCTTAAAAATTGGCGGTGACCGGCCATTTTTTAAGGGTCTATAGAATTGGTTCTCTTGGTTATAGGCACATACAATTATACTTGTTTATGGGCAGATATTTAACACCCACACAACAAAGTATTTCGGACATTCAGTTTGTTGTCCAATTTGGTACCGCGTACGGGATTCGAACCCGTGCTACCGCCGTGAAAGGGCGGCGTCCTAGACCCCTAGACGAACGCGGCATAGTACAGAGTGGGAGCCCAATGGGATTTGAACCCACGGCCTCCAG
>PWLN01000202.1 GCA_003559375.1 Balneolaceae bacterium
AAAAGAGGCGGAAATAAAAGACGAGCCGTATATTCCTGAAAAAGCAATTTTTCATGTGAAGTGTTTGTATTGCCAGAACATATCGGAGTTTGCCGATGTAAATGAGGCACAAAAGGATAATAAATGTTCTCATTGTGGAAAAGCTCTCTACAAACAATGCAATAAATGTAAAAAGATCATTCTTTCCTCGCTTGATAAATGTCCTGAATGTGGTTTTGTGTTTGCGAGTACGGCGATGTATGCCAAGTTCTTCGCCGCTGCAGAACAAGCCCTTCGTCGCAGTGATTTTGATGAAGCGCGTAAAAACCTATTTCAGGCACAATCGGCTGACCCAAGCGAAAAAGTGCGAACAAGTGAATTAGAGGCAAGAATTAATGCTGCAGTGAAAATGTACGAAAAGCCTGTCAATGATTTGCGAAAGCTAATCGCAGATAAGAAGTTTCAACAGGCATCAAAAGTCTTGGCAGACACCATCGGTAGGTTCCCAAACTTGAATTTAGCCGCTTACGATTCTCAGATAAAAGCTGTCATTAATAAAATGCAGTCTGCGTTCACAAATGCCAAGAGCTTGCCTTGTTCGAAGCAGGCTGATGCTTGCTTGGAGATTCTGCACGAGTGCATTGATTTTAAGCCCGCTATCGACTTTTTAAGAGCAAATCCACCTGAACCGTGCAAGTTTTTATCTGTCGGGCTTGATACCAAGAGCGGTAATGCCAATCTCAGTTGGTCGCGTTCGGCTGAACAAGGCGTAACCTATTGCTTGGTTCGCAAACAAGGCAAAGAAATCCCTACCAACGAAATGGATGGCGAAATCTTGTTAAACGGCTCGCCGGAAACATCCTATCGCGATAAGGAGCTTCAACCAGGACGCAGTTACAGTTATGCGGTGTTTACCATAAGGTATCATGTGCTTTCTTCTGCGATAGGTAAAACGATTGTCTTACTAGCCGATGTAACCGAGTTCCATTGCGAGCAGTTAGGTACTAACATACGCTTGACTTGGAATAACCCTATGAACTGCACGGGCGTAACCATCCAACGCACCGCAGAAGGCACAAAGACCACACTGACAAACAGAGCCAATAGCAGTTATGAGGACAAAAACGTAAAATTTGGAGTTGCTTACACATACAAACTATCAGCAAATTACAGCGGACTATCACCTAGCAACGGCGTCGAGTTGGTCATCACACCGATGATCAAGATTGACTCTTTCTCCATTAACGCAGCACAAGTAATAGGCAACAAATATAAAGTGAACTGGGACATTGAGCGCGATGATATTGACCTCCGCGTTTTAGTGGACGAGAAACAAGTTATAGAGTTAAAGTCTGACACCAGTTGTTGCGAGGTATTGTTGCCGCCGGATGGATACCACACCATAGCGGTATCGGCTTATTCTGGCGGAAAATGGCTTCGAAGCTTGAACACCGTGCAGGTGAACACCTACTCGCCGTGTGAGATTGATAAAGCCTCATCGCAACTGCAAGAAAAACCGATTTTAGGTCTTCGAAGCCCAGCGCATCGCATTGAACTTCATATTAAGATACACGACCCGATTCCAAACAATGTGATTGGGTTCTACTATGCTGTTCGTACAAAGCTATCGGCGAACGAAGCCGCTCCATGGGCAGATAAGCAGGAGATAGGTATTGCTTCCGACATACACAAAGTCGGGTTACCAGCTTACAAAATCAACAACATAATTATCTGCTCTGAAAGAGCGAGAAATGAAAACTCCTACTATGTTTCACTATTTACTATATACAATTTTAATGGAAACGAAGTAGTAACCAATGCGGCAAAGTGTCGCTTTGACCGACCACTAATTGCCGACTTGTTTTGGAAAGTTAGCAAGGAATTCTTCGATGGGTATAAGCTTACAATTGAGATATCAGCAAACCGTCCTTTCGACCGAGTGCCTGAATTGGTATTGTGCGCTTGCTCGGATGGACAACACCTTCTCTCTCCCAGCGACCCCAAAGGACAAAAATTGCAAACATTCCCTGAAACTAAAAATAGTACATTTAACACAACCTTCAAAGGAACTTATAACTTAGGCGATATCGCTGGTGCCTGGCGACTAAATGGATTGAAACTTTTTTTGTTTGAAGCTACAGCAGTACCAAACGAAATTTATACCCTACGTTGGATTAAAGGATTTTCAGGAAAGGTAAAGGTATAGGTGAACACTATGGCGAAATTTACTTGCCCATTTTGTATCAGAGATTACAACAAAAGCGAAGTTTTGTACATCTGCCCTGACTGCGGCAATGCATCAAAACCGAAATTTATGGAGCGCGAACCGATTGGGTGCAAACACACTGAATGCGCCGGGCTTGCTACACAACGCAAGTGTCCAAGTTGCGGTCAGGAAATACCCAAAATGGCAATCGAAACACCTAACTTGCCCTTTAGTATAGTGGGTGTTTCGACTTCCGGCAAAACAAACTACATCACGGTGATGCTTCACGAATTAAGCAAATCTAACGCGCTTAAATTAGCTTTAGGTTCGCAAACAAAGGATACCCGCGACCATCAAAATAAAAACCGCAGACTCATATACGAAGAGCACACTCGACCCGAAAGTACTCAAGCAGGGACAACGATGCCACAAATATGGTATATTCGAAACCTTTTAAAAAAGAGAGGCAATGATGTACCTACGTTTACCTTTACCATTTTTGACGGCGCAGGTGAAGATCACGAGAACAATATTGATAATACATCTACAGTATGTCGATATATAAACGCATCTAAAGCCATCATTCTCGTCATAGACCCTCTTGTGCTTTCGAAGATACGTCGAGGCGGGGCTGTTGACCCTGAGGTATTAAAGAACTCACTTGCCGGTTTCGAAGGAGAAACAAAAAATGCTGAAGACGTTATTAACAGCGTAGTTGCGTATATTAAAGCTGCACGAGGGATAAGATCCACACAAATGCTAAATATTCCTGTTGCGGTTGTACTGACAAAGTTTGATACACTACTTTCTCACAAAGGCTTTGCTCCTAACGCACTCATAAAAAGGTCCAGTCTCACCATCAGCGATGGAAAAGTAAATATTACGGAAATACAACAAGTGCATGAGGAAATTGAGAACTGGCTATACAGTATAGAGGAAGGCTCATTCATTAACGCTTTACAATCTCACTTCAAGGAATTCTATTTCTTTGGCGTTTCTAGTTATGGAGCACCGCCGAAAGATGCAAACACGTTGCCGGACGAAATCCGCCCTAACAGAGTTTTGGACCCGATATTATGGCTTTTTAAGAAAGCGAAATTCATTGATTAGAAAATCGATTATTAGAAAGGTGAACCGACATGTACTCAGAATTGATTTACACTCGGTGTAGGCAAGGTATCGACATTTTAAAAGATGGAAGACCGATAACCAGCGATGGTTATAAGGTTTATGCCTGCTCATCTACGCTACTAAAAGGTGAAAACATAGACTTGCTTTTTTTACTTAATGCTGCCCAGGCCAAACTACCTTACAATGAGCCGAATTTCATGGACGATGCTTATTTATATTTTGTTCCTGAAAAAGGTGAAAGTTTCATGATGAATTTTTATCCTGTTCCATTTGACCCCAATGCCAAGGGTGACTATGCGCACCGCGCGGGAAACTTTGTCAACCACATACTTGTTGGGGACTTCTCAGGCTTTTACCCATTCGAGTTGTTCAGGGATGATTCCGTATGGAACGCTAAAGCATGTGGGGAAGCTTATTATTATGAAAACCAGCCTACCGACCTTCCGCAGCGAAACGATGTCGGCGACCCCGCCGGGCAATTTGGAATTGAGGAAATAGGTGCATTTATTTCTGATGGACGCGAGGAAGCATTAAAAACAGCCGTATCTTTTCTTATTTCTCAGTATGAGTTACCACCTGAAGATAGAAAGTACCTCTTGATAAAGGATGAATCTACCCGGAACATTGAGTTGTGGATTGCCGCCATTGAACACGCTTTCTCACCTAGGATTTCAGCGTCTGTACCTTTTGCTACAAGGATGGATAAGTTCGCCACAGCGAACCGTTACACAGTGAATCAGGTGGGTTTCTATCAGACGCAGATTAACTTACAGGACATGAATCAGAAATTGCGTTACCGAGCCATGCTTGTCGGTGTGGATGAGCGCGACAGAGCGAACACCGGAGCCGCACGTCCGTTGGCAAACTCATCTTTTGTCTTGCTCGACGGCAAAGAGAAGAAAAAATTGTTCAATGCGGACACGACGAACCGCTATTTCAATTTCATTACGAGGTTTGATCACTCTCACCAATTCTTCTGCCGTGAGTTCTTGCAGATGATTGATATAAGGACGCCAAGTTCGAACATTTTTAAACTGTTTTCCGTATATGAGATTTTTGAAAAACCATCGTTGCCCGCTGCTAGAGATATGAGCAAAGTGGTGGCGTTTCTTTCTAAATACACGGTATTCAACTCAATCTGTCTGCAACAAATCTACGCTCGTGTCACGGCGGAACTTCCGCGCTTCTTGCAAGAAGATTTAAATAGCGCAATGCAAATCATCAAGTGGCTGCAGACTGTTTCCCTTGTTGCGGACGATGTAAATGCGTCCGCAAGGCTTACGCATATAATCTGCGAAACTTTTTCCGAGCAGATGTACACAAAATCAGACCCGGAAGGCACCTATGACTTTTGGCAAAATATCAAAAACAGCGAATATGCCGCAAGCGTTGCGCAATATTTTATTGACCCATCAACAACGCAACACAATCAGAACCTTTTACAGCAGATGACGCCTGAAAATGTCACAGTCTATGTTCTCATTTATATTGACTGCACTACATTTACAGATACTTATAGTGCGAGTTATTTAAAGGACGTTGTAAGTTGGGGCTTGGAGACTTGTTTTCGTAGTAAAAACAACGAGTCTGCTAGAAAGATTTTGAAAACTCTCTCCGGCAACACTAGTATTGATATTAATAATTTGCTTCTTTCCATTGCCGGAACCACCGAGCGAGGGTACGCAGAATATATCATTATGCTACTTGTTGAATATGACGAGAGTATCGTATTAAGCGAAACCACGATGATGACATTCTTGAAAAAACTGAGTGCGAAAAGAATGGAAAACTTACACGGTGCGGTTCTCAAGTTCCGTTCAAACGTCTTAGTTAGGTCTACTGAAATAGTCCAGATGATTCGATTGCTTGACAAATTGCCGGCATTAAGTGAAATAGATCGCGCAGAAATATTTAAGTTACTTGACAAGAAAATCAGCCTGACTGAGAAAAGTAGCGTCAACATTGCCAAGGCAATTCAGGATGCAATGCCAAAAGGCGCTACCTGCAAAAACTCAGCACACATCCTCGCCCTTGATGCTTTGGGCGACAGACGCAAGAGGCAGCAGTTCACTGACATATACAACGAGTTAATCCCACAGGGATTTCCGTCCATCGCCAATGACGATTACATTAAGTCACTAACCAATGCTTTGGTTAAGGCGAAGATTGAAAGTAAAGAACTGTACTATTTAATAAAATTATTCTCACGGCATCCGGCATATATTTCTGAACTTGTTTCGGTAATCTTGGCGATGACAACTACGAAGAAAACAGACAGCTGGAATATCCTAATATTTACTGCCGCCAAGACACAAAACCCGATCCTAAATGATGTTATTGTTACGGAATGTGCCAAACTGAAGCAGGGTGAAAAAGCACTTGCTCGGTTAAGCGATACGCTAACGAAAAGGGAAACCCGTGACTACTTCCAGCACATTGCACAAAAATCGCGAGAAATCATCCGCTTGCAAAAACCTCAGTCTGTTTTCGGACGGCTATTCGGCGGATATTTTTCAGGTAACGACGATTCTGACCTCAAAAGGAGGTAGTTTGCTTGGGAAAACTCATGGGCATTCTTATAGACATAGCTGTCGTTTTTTGGCTAATATTCCTGTTAATCGTCTATGTAATCGCCCCTATTGCCAGGATTCTCCTGACAATTACCTTGACGCTTAGTTTGGTGTATGCGTTCTATATTTCAATACGAAGTTTTGTTAAGTCTTTAATAAACCACTTAGACCCCTACATCACTTATGTGGATAACTCACCTGACGTCCAGATCGGAACAAAGCGCAGCTATTCCTTTGGACCTGGCTACCATCAAATCGCCACCACGGTAAAAGAAGCCTTCTCATCTCAGAAATCGTATCTATCAACTTTAGAGGCTTGGAAAGACAGACACACGGGGAATCCAAGGTATCGAGATATGTGGATTTGGATTTTCTATTGTGCAGCGTTCTTTTGCACCTTCGTTTTGGGCTTTGTGTGGATGACAGTTTTCTCGGCAGGACTAGCAATTGTCCTATTTACGGGGATGTTTTTTTTTACATATTCTTCATGTCTCTATGGGGTGTGGATAAATTATTGTTGTTGCTCAGGTCTATTTCGAGCCGTTGTCTGAACTGCAAAAAAACCTCCATAGTAACGACTTTTGAATGTGCAAGTTGCGGTATGAAGTATAAAAAGCTGACGCCTGGACCATATGGCATCTTTATAA
This sequence comes from Balneolaceae bacterium, assembly GCA_003559375.1. Lineage (GTDB taxonomy): Bacteria > Bacteroidota > Rhodothermia > Balneolales > Balneolaceae > Rhodohalobacter. Next base: position 6,534 of record PWLN01000202.1, read on the forward strand.
GAAAATGTACCTGCGGAGAGGAATTGCCAACAACATTTTTTAATGGACGTTCGAAGTTACAAGAGCGTTGTCCTTATTGCGATGTTGAAATAGCAGTGAGCGACTCACATCAATTCGGCATCCAACTAGTCGGCGGAATGGGTTCAGGTAAAACCACCTACCTTGCATCGTTTTGGCAACAGTATTTGAATGCGGCTTTAAAGCCCTCAAAGACAAAGCAAGCACAAAGCTAAGTACGTTGCCGGTCGCGATAATCATCTCAAAATCTGACCTCTTTAAGAAAGAAATAGGTTTGGTGAAAATCAAGACCGAACACTCACGAAATGCAGCAGCTTACGCAGACCCCGAGGGTAATACCAGTTTATCTTTCACACGCAACAGCGTATGCCGCACCTTTTTAGGTAATCAAGGGTTTACCAATGTCGTTAATCTGCTGGACAGCGAATTTAAATCAACAGCCGTATTCCCTGTGAGCGCTATTGGTCACGAAGCGGCAGAGGGAAAGACTTATGAGCCTTGGGGGGTAATGCAGGCGGCATTTTGGATTTTGAAGCAGGCTGACACACAGAGCAAGGTGTTTTTCAATCCTATTGCGGCGCTAATTGAGAAATACAGTGGGGAGGAATTATCTTTATGACAAAAGAAGATTTTTACAAAAAGAAAGAATTAGGTGAGTTGACTTGGGAGCATTGCCCATCTGCGGAAAGAACCGTTAACCCGAATGACATCATTGTAGATAAAACTGAAATTCTGAAAACAAGGACTTCTGGATTCACCATGGACGTTCAAAAAAGGATTATATGGACTATGTGTCGTCCGGTAAAGCAGACAACTCCAAACCCATAGAAGTCTACGAGTACGGCGATAAATATGTGTTGATAGATGAAGGCAATCATCGTATCGCGGCATCTCAGGAATTAGAGCGTCCGGTTAAGGTCAAAGTGACTGGCAAATATATCGAACATAATCAATCTTTAAATGAAGAGGAAGAAATAGGTATGTCAGGCTGACATCCATAGGAGGTATTCTAATGGGAAACTACAGCGACGAATTGAACAGAATAGTCACCAAATTGCAAGAGCAAGGCAAGATGAGCTTTGCCCCAAAAGCGTCGGAAGTGTTAATTCGTGCATTCGAAGTGAGAAACGGAATTACTTTACCGACAAAGTACAAGGAATGGCTGCTCTTTTCTGACGGCGGCGATTTATTTCTCCCTGCCGGAGTTCAATTGTACGGCGTGGCGCACAAGCCTTTGATTGATGTAAATGATGACGATCGGCCAAATGCTAATTACATTATAATTGGTTCTTTGACGACTGGCGACCCAATTCTTTGTGAAAAAAGCGGAGAGCGCATCTCGATTTACAATCATGAAGCTGGCAGGATAGAAGACGACGAGACTTTTAAAGATTTCTTCGACTTCCTCAATAACCTTGGTGAAACATTAGGTAAAGGAGGTTGATACAGTGTCGAAAAGAATCTCTGAGGCAAACAAAGCCATAGAAGAAGCTTGGAAAAAGGAACACGAATTCGTCCTTGAAGGTAAGGGAACACGGGATTGGACGTCTGAACAACAAAAAGACATTTTGGGAAAGGGCAAAGCATACGAAGGAAATGGTAGAGCCTTTGAGGGGCACCACATGAAGAGCGTAGAAGCTAACCCCGATTATCAGGGCGACCCTAACAATATTCAATTATTGTCACGGGAAGAGCATCAAGCTGCCCACAACGGCAACTTTGTAAACCCTACAAACGGTTATTACGACCCCGACACAGGTAAAACAAAGGAGTTTGGTGAATCTGTCGAACCATGTGAAGCAGAAAGCCTTACCAACCCAACAAGCATGAGAAAAGAGACTAATCCATCAAAGCAGCAAACCGAAACTATTCAGGAATCACAGTCAACGAAGGCGTTGGAAGAGGAAATAGAACAAGAAATGTAACAGAATAGGAGATCATTAAGTTGTTTGAGTATACTCGTTTTGGCGGGCACCTAATTCAAGAGGTTTTGAATGAGATTTCCATTTTTACCAGACCTATCATTCATGAGGTTATATACTTCTTTGCATTGCTCCCGCCGATAGTGCAGTCAACTTTCCGGATTCTGCTTTTATTTGCCGTTGTCGGAATATTGATGAGCCATATTAAGGGCATAATCAAAAACATGGGCGAGTGGAAAAAGCACCCGAGAAGCAAATTGATGTTCGGTTACTTTTTTGGTTCGGGTACAGTACAGCGAAAGCTCATTTACAAAGATGCCCATATCTTTTTGCGCGACAGAAAGTGGTCTTGGCTAAGCATAGCGGGCTTAGCCTATCGCTTGGGGATTTTTGCGCACCCCTCAAAGTTACTGATGTTTGTCTGCTCTCTTGTATACCTACCTGCCGTCATCCTCGGCTTTTTTGAAATGACGCTAAGAGTTATTATCGGAACGGTTTATCTCCTAGCCACCAGTATTGCGCATTGGTTGGTACTTTCTGTCCTGCAACCCTTGTCTTATCTCCTTATTCCATTTTGGCAAATAGCTGACAAATTGGCTCGCATTAACCAGCATTGCCCAGATTGTTATGAAACTTTTAATTTACCGGAGTTTCGGTGTCCGCGTTGCGAAGAGATACACAAAGCCCTTATCCCAAGCGTATGCGGGATTATGGTCGCACGTTGTGCTTGCGGTAATTTTTTGGCGAGTTCGGTGCATACAGGGCGTTCGCAAATTGATGCCGTATGTCCTGCCTGTAAAACAGAACTTGCCGCCGCAAACGCAAAACAGTTTTCAATACAGTTAGTCGGCGGTAATACATCCGGCAAAACAGCTTACCTTGCAGCTTTTCAGCATCTGTACTTAGACCGTTTAATCAATAAAGATAGACGACTTTCGGTTTATGGTAAACCACAGGATTATTTTGACGATTTGGAAGAGATATATAAGAGCGGTCAAACACAACAATCTTCATCTGCCGCTGTTTTGACGTATAGTTTCCTCCACAAAGTGAAGCGCACAGGGAAATACAACTTGGTAATATACGATATCCCGGATGAGGTTTTGTTGAATAACTCATATATACGCAATCCGCGCAACTTGGGCTTTACAAACGGGATAATCATTATAGTTGATCCACTCGCTGTACCTTCTGTTCGTAACGAGTGCATCAAGGTCGGCATCGGAAATGAGGTTAACAATTATTCAACGGATGATATTAGTGAACTGATTATTGAGTTTGTCCATCAATTTTCAAGTATAACGGGGCTTTCAGCGAGAAAACAGATTACGGTACCCGTTGCCATCGTCATTAACAAAGCTGATGTAAAAGTAATTAAACGGGAAATTGGGTTGCCCAAAATCAAGGCTACTTTTAACGCCAATCCAGGCGCATTCGGATATGATATAACGGTTGCCAGAGATAAGCTATGCAGAGTATACCTCGAAAAATTGGGCTTAGACAATGCTTTGAACAATATCGACAGCATATTCTCGCATATTCGCTACTTTCCTGTCAGCGCAATGGGACACGCAAGTAAAAAAGGAAAAGAATTCGAGCCATTTGGTGTTATCGCTCCTATTGCTTGGATTACCAAGGAAGCAAGGGCCGAACTATATAATTATGTGCGCTGGGCAATGACGGAGGAATCATGATGAATGTAAAAAAAATGGCGGAAACCACATTTTGGCTAATCGTTTTTTTTGTAGGCATGTCATTTTTGTTGCCCACCATAAGGCAAGACTTGCCTTATGAAATCATACTCATTCTTGAACCACGTCTCCATTCGCAATACTTCATCGGCAGCTTTTTCCCATTCCTAGTGAATATAGCATTTTGGATAATGATTGCCTTTGCAACACTTGACGCAATCTTGAATAACAAGCTTCACTTTGAACTGCTCGGCTCGTTTTCCGTAATCCTTGTTCTTGGCATAACTACAATAATCCTGGCTATAACGCCGTTGGTAACGCCATATATATTTTGGGGCATTCTTCAGGTGATTGCTATCCTCGGAACATACTCAACGTTTAGGAAACTAATGCACAACATCCATAGTGGAGGGCAAAAAATGATGTCTTTCATCAAGGGAATTAAAAACGGTGGTGGTTCGCCTAAGGGTCATATCGCCGACCACTATATAGTTTTTATTATGGGTTTGGTTTTACTGGCTGTTGGGGTTGTGCAAATTCTGTCACTCCTAATCTACACCTTGATGCACTGGAATTCACTTATTTGGTAAGCAGATATAATTTAGAAACTATGATTTATAAGCGTCTAATAGAGCACACATAGCAAACAGCCTCCTTCTGTGGGAAAATATTTTAAACCCATACAAGGAGGCTTTTCAATGAGCAAGCAAGCAAACTCTGAGAACTGGACCGAACTGATCAATGATTTTCTGTATCAAGGATTAAGTCGCCGGGGGATAAATGCTGCAGAAATGAGTGATAGATCCTGGACATGTCGATGTTGAGGGTAGATTTATAGTATTTTTCGGCGTTTTGGTTATAGTAGATTATTGAGTTGGGCAAGGAGAATTACTCCTTTTTAACTATTGTGATTGATTACTAACCCCATCAATTCTTTCACCCTTGTAATTCCACCGGCCATCTTTTTCAGAATCATATAAGCGGAATACTCCTTTATCAATCCTAAAGTATAAATCCTGTTGGCCACTTGGGTAGTGCTTTCTCGAAGTGTGATTAACGCAATCCTGGATGATTGTACAACGAACGGAGCTAGAATTAATATCTGGATATTGTTTAACTAACTCATTATAAACATCCGTAGAAGTAAAGGTGGCATTTT
>PWLN01000348.1 GCA_003559375.1 Balneolaceae bacterium
CTTTGCCGGAGTTGGCGGGGTTTATAATCATGGAAATCAGCCCAGCCTTCACATTTCATGGCTCTTCAATTATGCGGGAAAGCCATGGTTAACCCAAAACTGGGTTCGTCGTATCAGTAATGGTTTTTATGGTATTGAACCGATACATGGCTACGGTTTCGGGCAGGATGAAGACCAGGGCCAGCTTGGCGCATGGTTTGTTCTTGCGGGAATGGGGTTGTTTGATGTGGCCGGAGGGAGCAGTTTGGAACCAACGTTACAGGTATCATTACCCATGTTCGAACGCATTACCATACAACTGCATCCTGAACACTATCCCGGAAAGGAGTTTATCATTTCTGTTGAAGGTGACCCAACCGAACATTTTTTCATCGAATCGGCAAGCCTGAATGGACAAGCATTGGAATCGTTTCAATTTCCGTGGCAAACATTTATCAATGGAGGCCACCTTCATTTTACGAGTTCTGACGAGCCGACAAATTTTGGGGTAAACAATTAATGTTCTAAGAGCAAAATCAAAACACTATGTATAGATTAAAATATTTCTTACTTCCGCTAATCATTTTTCTTTCATGTACCGCTGATCAGGATAAGAGCGAACTGGTTGAACGAATTCAGAACGATCCGAACATTCCTGTTGTAAAACAGAAAGCACTTGAAATCATCTCAACCGGATTTAATGCAGGCGACAGCTATTCAGAAGTATGGATTCGTGATTATAACACCTTTATTGAGCCGGCCATGGAAGTTCATGACCATGAGGTAATTAAAGAAAACCTTCGCATTTTCTTCAGGTTTCAGGCAGATGATGGCGGAATTGTGGATGGTTTCCGGCCATATGTTGAAGGAGCGGGAGGTTATGATTATATCTACACCGATCTTGAACCCAATCTGATGGCCCACAAAAATACGGTGGAAACCGATCACGAATCTTCCCTGATTCAAACCGTTTATAAATATGTGAAAAGATCGGGCGATACCGAATTTCTGGATGAAGTAATTGACGGAATCTCAATCGCCGACAGAATGCTGCTGGCCGTTGATTTCCTGATGGAGGAGCGAATGAGCCAGGAATACGGTCTTTTATGGGGCGCCACAACTGCCGACTGGGGTGATGTGCAGCCCGAACATGAATGGGGTGTATATTTAACTGAAGATACCCATTATGCTGTAGAAGTTTATGATAATGCCATGTTCGTGATAGCCCTTCAGAATCTTGCAGAACTCTTGCCGGCACATGGGGATTACCTGGGTGAAATTCATGATTTGATTTCTGCCAACATTATGGCCCATCTTTGGGATGAAGAAAACCGGCAGTTTGTACCACACCGTTACCTCGACGGATCACCTTTCCCAGATGATTTTAATGAGGATGAAATTTACCAGCATGGCGGTACAGCAGTGGCAATAGAAGCCGGATTGCTTACACGGGATCAGGTTTATGAAGCATTGCAGCGCATGCGCGCTAACGTAGTGGCTGCAAATGCCGCTACCATCGGTTTAACCCTCTACCCTCCATATCCTGAAGGATTTTTCCTCAATCCGGGGATGTACCCTTATGGCTATCAGAATGGCGGCGACTGGACCTGGTTTGGCGGGCGTATGATACAGCAGCTGATCCGATACGGCTTTATTGAAGAAGCTTATGAAGAAGCACAGCCCATGTTCGAAAGAGTGATTGAAAATGATGGGTTTTACGAATGGTACACCCCCGCAAATGAGCCCATGGGGTCAGGTACATTCAGAGGGTCGGCCGGGGTGCTTTTTACCGCTATCGAAATGTTTGAAGAGTGGGTTGAAAACCGGTAAATAAAAATAAAGTAAATACACCATGAGAGTCCACAAAAATGCAATGTTACTAACTATTTTGATGACCATTCCAGTTTTTCTTTGCGCTTTTAGTAGTGATCGAAATAAATCTGAAGAAGTTGTAGAAAATGAAATTAAAACAATTTGGAGTGTAGGGGAGAAAGATATGTCGGCTAACGAATTTGCCCTTGCACCGGATGGGTTTGAAGATTTCAAGTATCAGGACTTTGGATTCGAGGATAAATTTTTTGTAGTTGGTTTTCACGATGTAAAGAAAGAAATCCCCTATGTTTTGCCGGGCCCGGTTGATACCTGGGGAGGCACATGGTCAACTTCAGGATGGCGCAGTAATCAGATAACGATTCTGTTTTCTGTAGATGAATTGCCAAACAATGGCGAATATACCCTGTACATTGAACTTGCAGATTTTGCGAAAGAATTTTTACCTCTGATGAAAGTTTATATAAACAATCAGGAGTATAGAATTGCACTTGAGGCCGAAGGATATGACCGGAAGTTGCAACGCTCACCTTCGCGAACGGAGCCATTTGTAAATGAAAATGCATTACGGGGTGATGCCGCGGATGCCACTCCAACAACTGTTCGAATACCGGTTGGCGAAAATGTAATCCAAAAAAACGGAAACAGGGTGACTATCACGGTTTTGGAAGGATCATGGATTATGTTTGACCAGATACGTTTAGAAGGTTCTGGTGTAACGTTAAGGGAGTCGGAGCAGCTTTTTGTAAGAGAGGTACGACCGGCAGATTATCAACTCGTAACAGAACAAGGCAGATTTCAGCCGCTCTTGGTAGATGTTGAATATCTTACTGGAGTACCCGTTTTACAAGTAAAGCTGGATGGAGAACTCATTTTTGAAGAAACCCTGGAAATGGGACGGTACGATTTTGAAGCTCTCATGCCGGCAGTATCTGAACCGGTTACGAGTGAATATAAGATTCTGGTTGATAAAAAGATTATTGAATCGGGTACGGTTGAACGTTCACCGCAAAAAATCCAAAACCTTC
>PWLN01000158.1 GCA_003559375.1 Balneolaceae bacterium
CCCGGCCGGGAGACCTTAGGTTTGTGGATGTAAATGGAGACTGGCGAATTACAAGTGCTGACAAAATTTACATGGGCAATGCCATACCTGATGTAACTTATGGATTCAGTATGTATTTGAACTACCGGGAATTTGATTTCAGCGCGTTTCTGCAGGGAGTAAGTGGTAACCAGCTCTTCTTCGGTTACAAATACAATGCGTACCAGGCTGCAATTCAGCCATACAATATGGATCGAAGGGCACTGAATGCATGGACGCCAGAGAATACCAATACCAATATACCGGTGATGTCCACCCAGGATCCGAATGGCAACTATGGAACGGAGTCAGACTGGTATCTGTACGATGCAAGTTATCTGCGAATCAGAAACATTACTCTCGGTTATTCGGTGCCGCAGAACCTGCTTAGCCGTGTAGGCCCTCGTGTTACAGCACGATTATACGCTTCTGTAGATAATCTGCACACATTTACCAGCTATCCGGGAATTGACCCCGAGATTGGAGATCGAATTGACAGCGCGTTTTATCCGCAGGGAAGAACGTTTGTATTTGGAATCAACCTTGGATTCTAAACTGATGAAAGTAAATAAAAATCAAATACTTTTGGTGTATAAGATGAAACAATTAATGAAAAAAACAACCATTGTATTTTTCGTGGCCTTGTTATTCGGCTTTTCCGCCTGTGGTGACGACTTTGTGGTAACAACACCTCAGGGTTCACTTACGGATGCCGCATTCTGGAGGACCGAAGCAGATGCTATTGCCGCATCCAACGCTCTTTACTGGAGATGGTTCGATAACAACAACATGTATGGGCGGGGACTGATGTGGTATATCAATGTTTCCGACGATATGGTTACCGGCAGGGCTGATGCTGCATCCGCCAGGCTCAGGGATTTTGTTGCAGATGGCAGTGAAAGCCGGGTTCGGGACTATTACGGATTTGCCTATCAGGCCATTCAGTATGCTAACAATATTATCCGGAACGTACCGGATATGGAGATAAGGGAAAGCCTGAAAAACCGTATCATAGGTGAAGCCTATTTTACCAGGGGTTATTTCCAGTTTAAACTCGCCGGTCTCTATGGCGACCATCGCGCAGGAATTCCGATTGTGACAGAGGATAACATGGAAGATGATTTCTTTCCCAGAACCTCTCATGTTCGTGAAAATTATGCTGCTGCAGCGGCCGACCTGAACAGGGCAAGCGAATTGCTACCCTATTTCACCTCTTACAGTGGTGAAGATTTGGGGAGGGCTCATAAAGATGCAGCTAATGCATTTTTAGCAAAAACATATCTTTATTGGGGAGAATACGATGATTCACAATGGTCAAACGCCGTAGAAGCTGCAAACCGTGTCATCAATTCACCAACCAACAGAGCCCTCATCAATACAGGAAATCCGGAAACAGATTTCCACAGTGTTTTCTGGATCGAAAATAACTGGTCATCCGAATATATTTTCTCAATTGTGAGCGGTACGGTATCCGGATCCATCCTTCCCGGTGTTATGCTGGAGCAGGTTGGCTGGGGTCTTTATAATGGCTGGGGATATTTTCATCCCACTATAGACCTATATAACCATTTCGAGGAAGGTGATCACCGCAAGAAAGCAACCATACTTGAATTCGGTGACGAATTTATGTTTAATGGCGAGCCAAGGCGTTACTTTTCCTCTAACTCCTGGACAGGTTTCCAATATAATAAATACATGGAAGGATATTGGGAAGATTTCAGCATTAACGTGAATCCAAATGGTAATAAACCAACCACAAATCTGAATATCCCGCTGATCCGTTTTGCCGAGATAATCCTGATCAAGGCAGAAGCATTGCTGATGCAGGGTTTGAACGCAGATACTGAAATCAATATGATCCGTGAACGCGCAGGACTTACCCCGATTACAAATGCAACGATGGACGACCTCAAGCGCGAGAGGAGATCCGAGCTGTCCGGTGAATTTTCTGACCGCCATAAAGACCTTGTACGATGGGGTGATGCACAGGAAGCATATTCGAGGCCGGATCTTGGAAGGGCACATTTTGACTCAAACGATCCCGATTCAGGCTATGAGATTATTCAGGCGTGGAGTGCAAGAAGTAACTTTGACCCGAATGTTCATCATGTGTGGCCGATTCCTACCCGTTATGTAGAGGCTTCGGGCATTGAACAGAATCAAGGCTGGTAAGACGGCTTCAATTCCAACTCAAAAAATTTTCAGAAAAATGAAAAATTACCTTTTAGCACTAACCAGCCTGCTGCTTGCCATCCTTGTAATCTTTTCGGCATGCAGTGACGAGTTCCAGGAAATGGATACCCGATTGGTAGACCGCGAAATCAGCTTTCGCCATGTTGATCCAACTTCGGGCGAAATGCTGGTGAATGTGTTTGAGAATGCATTTCGCCAGGATGATAATGTCCAGGTGGAAATAGAATCCGATTATCGTATATCCAATGTTGATGTAGTTAACATCAACCAGCGTCAAGTGTTGGATAATATACAGGTAAACGGAAATACGATGTCTTACTCCACATCAGTTTCCCAGCTCGGGATTCCGTTTGGTCAGTCGATAAACCTTGCTTTTCACATCTACTTTGATGATGATGGGGTGGATGGTTTCAATTATCCGTCAATGAGAAGTTTTACATTCAGGGTAATCGATGATATTCCATCGAATGTGCATTTTCAGGCATCTGATGGCACCTTGAGGGAACTTGCAACGGATATCATCAATGCGGCCGAGGTTTATGATCATCCCGACTTTGGAATCGTGACAAGTTTCAAGCCCGGTGAAAACTCTTATATGATCGTGGAAGATTATCCACTCCTGAG
>PWLN01000438.1 GCA_003559375.1 Balneolaceae bacterium
CAAGACTTGGATAATTAAATGAAGCCCCAAAAAACACCTTTGTGCCTTAGTGCCCTCGTGGCCCAAAAACCTTCGTGTCTTCCGAGCGGGAAACGGGATTTGAACCCGCGACCCCCACCTTGGCAAGGTGGTGCTCTACCACTGAGCTATTCCCGCTTAAATCAAGACAAGAAAGATAAGGCCATTAACAGGTTTTTATCAAGAGGAATTTTTGATCACAGAGTTAATTTTTAGCCGGGATGTGTATTTCAGCTATCAGCTATCAGCCATCAGGCCGCATATCCCCGTTCATGAGTCTTCTGCCCCCTGCGCACTGCTTCACCCCTTCTTTTACTTAAACCTTGACCAATCCGCAGAATTATCATTACTCCCCGAACTGTTCGTCAGGTTTGTTTGTGAACCGCCATCAGACTTCATAATAAAAATATCATTAATTCCGCTTCTATTGCTGGTGAAAATGATGTGTGAACCATCAGGAGACCAACCGGGTTGATAGTCATTAAAATTCGGGTTATTTGTCAGATTAACAGGATTTGTTCCATCAGCATTAATGACAAATATTTCATATTTATCATTAATCGTATTTCTGAATACAATTTTTTTACCATCCGGCGACCATTTTGGCTGAGCTGCATTCAATCCTTTACCGGAAGTTATGTTCTTCAGATTTTCACCCCTTGTAGAAATGGTATAAAGATCGCCCTGGTAAGCATAAACCAACATACCTTCAACCGGCGACCAATGCAGTCCTGTAATTTGTGATCCGGGTATTTCATAGTCATTCACCCTGAATTTATCACTGCCATCCGGCCTCATTGTAAAAATCTCCGTATCGGCATAGCCATATGAACTGAGCGAAACATATGCAATCTTATTGGCATTGGTTGACCAGCTCGGGTAGAGGTGCCCGGTACACATTCCAAATTGTGTTACAGTCGACAAAAACGACCCATCTGCACCTATTCTTATCAATCTTGTTTCAGTACACTCTTGTAAGTAGTCATTTTCAGATACAATAATCTCGGTTCCAAGTGGTGATATACTCGGATTTGTCAAAGTACCGGCATCTCTTAAAAAGCTAATGTTTGAGCCATCACTGTTCATGGTATAAAGGGCAGGTGAACCATCACGGTTACTGATAAACAGTATCTTGTCTCGAAGTATAGCCTCACAAGTAACCTCAAATAAAATATCCGTTGTTTTATTAGGTGTAATTTCAACACTTACAGGATTTTGGCTCGATACACTGCAATGCTGCGCAATTCCTTTCAGTTCAACCTGATACATTCCTGCAGAAAGGTTTTGATATGTATATGATGAGTTAGGGCCAATATTTCTCGACTTTTTATCAACATAAACAGTATAACCGTCCGGATTTTCATCCTTACCAGTAGTTTCTGTTTTCACACGCAGATTACCAGTTGATTGTATGAAATGTGCCTTCACGTTCGTGGTACCTTTTATTTCAACAGAAGAGGGATTCGTGCTGCCTGTGATATCTCCACTCCAGTGCTCAAAAGTCCAGCCCGATTGCGGAACAGCTGTTAATTCAACAACCGATTCAAACTCATACCTGTTGTTTGTAAATTTGCCGGAAACCAGATTCTCACTAACCGTTCCTTCTCCTTCCGTCTCTATTTCAAGCCTGTATGTTCTCCTGTTGAAGGTCGCAGTAATACTTTTATCACTGTCAACAGTCAATTCCACCGGATTATTATCACCCGTAATATCTCCACTCCAATTGTAAAATCTCCAGCCGGCATCAGCAATTGCTGTCAGTTCAAGAATAGTTCCGTATTCATGCTCAGTAGTTTTTGCCGCAACAACTTTGCGTTCCACCTTCCCGTTACCTTCAATCGTAACCGCAACGCTTTGCTGAAGTTTAGTGAAAATTGCAGTAACGTTTTTTTCCTCATCCATACTAATAACTACAGGGTTTTCTTTCCCGTCAAGATCACCCTCCCAACGGGCAAATTCCCATCCGGTATCAGGTTTCGCAGTCAGTTCAACCTCTGTTTGATAAGGATATTGGCTACTTTTAGGATTTATAATTTTTTCCGTTACCGATCCGCTTCCCTGTATCGAAACATTAAGCAGGTACTCTTTCCTCTCAAAAATAGCCTCAACATTTTTTTCCGTGTCTATCAGAATGGTTTCAGGATTTTCTGAACCAGACGCATCGCCAGACCATTGATCGAATCTCCAGCCGTTTGCGGGTTTTGCCGTGAGTTCCACGATTGTGCCATATGGATAATCTTCGGTTTTAGCTGCAACAATTTTCTGCTCTACATCACCTTCTCCGGAAATCGTCACAGTTAACGGATAGTCAATTTTTACAAAATAGGCCTCAATGTACTTTTCTTCGTCCATTTCAATTATTATGGGATACTCATCTCCATCAATATCACCTCCCCATTTATCAAACCTCCAGCCAGTAGAAGGATCAGGTGTTAACCTGATAAAAGTTCCATGTTCGTAGATTTCCGTTTTTGCCTGCACTACTTCCTGAATCACTTCACCTTCACCATCCGTAACAATCGTGAGCGGATACTCATTGATCTTGAAAACTGCCCGGATATGTATGGGTTCTTCAACAACAAGGGTAAGCGGGTTGTCGTCACTTTGAATATCAAGTTCCCATTGAATAAATCTCCAGCCTTCGTGAGGTTCGGCTGTTAGTTCAATCGTTGTTCCGTGAGGATAATACTCTGATTTTGCCTCTATTACCTTTTCGTGAACAGTACCCTCTCCGGATACTTCAATGGTTATTTCATAATTTTTTTTGGCAAATAATGCTGCTATTTCTACATCTGAATTGATGGTAATAGTGGCTG
>PWLN01000366.1 GCA_003559375.1 Balneolaceae bacterium
AACGGGGGAATAAACAGACGAACAGAGGAACCGCCCCGAAGGGATCCCGATGGGAACTAACAGATGAACGGAAGAAGGATTTTTTGTGCACATTCCGGGTCAGAACAACGCTTTGAATATTGAATATCCAATATCCAATATCCAATATCGAATGTCGAATATCGAAGGGATGGTCAGGATCCCCACGGGAAATGAACAATCTGATTTCTTCCTCACTTACTCTGTTCGTCCGTTAATTCCCATCGGGATCCCTTCGGGGCGGTTCATCTGTTTTACCCGGTCATTCATTCCCTGTTGATTTACGAAAAACCGATTGACCGAACTGTTTTCCTATTCAAACCCTTTTCAGTTAATCAGTTTTTCCTTCTGCGGTTTCCCGTCTATCGGTTCACCGTAACTTCCACCTTGTGTAAACTCTCAAGACGAGGCGTCAATGCTTATTTATACTTATCTATAACGGCATCTTTAGCAGCCTCACTGATATCAATATATATGGAACTAGGCCCAAACGCATACACCAACGAAACCTTGTCGCCCCTACGCTCTAGCTGGTGTAATGCTCTTGAAAACTCATTGCCTCTTGAGCCATCGGCCTCAATCACTACAAATGTGTAGGAATTTACACCTTCTTCTCTGTCCCAGGTTGCAGCAATTACACCACCTGTTACGGTATAAAGGCCCGACCCTGTACTTGTTGCGATAACCCGAACTTCAAAAGGCACTACAAATTGATCCGGATTATCGGAGTCGGTAACACCGCATCCGCTTAGCAGCATCAGGAACACGGCTGCAATGGCAAGCCCGGCCATGTTCGATAATCGTGGTATTCGTTTATGCATCATTTCCACCTCATTTTGTTTGCATGGTTTGTTTCGTTATTCACATGCAATTTTTTGGTGGATTTTGGATCATTGAGGTGGGGGATTTTGGGGATTTTCGGGAACGTGTCGATGAGAAGAACAGACCGGAGGAAACAGAAGAACAGAGGAACGGAAGAACAGAGGAACGGAAGAACAGAAGAACGGAAGAACAGAAGAACAGAGGAACGGAAGAACAGAGGAGCGGAAGAACCGATTAACAGATTAACAGACGAAGGTTTTTTTGTTTACAGTCCACGCCTGAACAACACCTTGAATAATGAATATCCAATATCGAATGTCGAATATCGAAGGATCGGCATCTTTGACTGCCAGGTTGTTATCGCACGACAAGCATTCGCGTATTATGTCATTTGCATCTTTCCTTTTTAGAATAATGAACACTGACATGTGTGTTGCGATCTATGATACAATGAACCTGAGATAGGAGGATTTTTCAAATGTGATGCTTGTGATGGGCTTTTGTTTCAAGCAACTCTTGATAATATAGAGGTGTTTTGCTCTCATTACCAAATCGATTTTGTATTGTATAAGTAATGTTAGATAATAGTAAGTAATATATTATTAATATATATGTAATAGCAGGAAGGATGATAATAATATCAAGGGAAGAAACAGAAGAACAGAAGAACCGACTAACAGATTAACAGAAGAAGGATTTATTTTCACATTCCGGACCAGAACAACGCCTTGAATATTGAATATCCAATATCGAATGTCGAATATCGAAGGGATCCACGCGGGAAATGAACAATCTGAGTTCTTCCTCACTTACTCTATTCTTCTGTTATTCTGTTAATTCCCATGGGGATCCCTTCGGGGCGGTTCGTCTGTTCTTCTGTTCTTCTGTTCTTCTGTTCCTCTGTTTCTCCCCGGTGATTTTTTGTTGGATAAAATGGACATTCGAAATAGGCGGAGTTTCAAAAAAAAATAATCAAATTACTTCAACAGGCCTTCAACAGAAATATCTTCATCCAGGCTTTCCCAGTGGATACCGATTCCACCGCCAATGATACGCCAGTTACGAAGTTCTGCTTCACCGGCATCTCGCAATTTGGGAAACCACTCAAGCGGCACACCGATTTCACGCCCGTCATACAAGCGTACAAAAAGCTTTCTATCGGAAAACCAGACGTCCGAGGCTTTAGCAATGGTATGTTTAACTGAAGTACTCATTCCAGGATTTTTCAATAATGGTTGAATGCTCTTCAACCAATTTTCTGATTTTGTTCAGTTCCGAAGAATCGTATCCAGACGAATGCGCAAGTGAAACCGGAAGAATCCAATACTTACAATATTCATCTCCACTTTCAACGTGAATATGAACAGGTTCATTTCCTTCATTACTGAAGAAAAAAAATCGATACCCATCGAGTCTCATAACTGTAGGCATACAAATATGTTATATTTATATATCAAAAACAAAGAAACAGAAGAACAGAAGAACAGAGGAGCAGAAGAACAGAAGAACAGACGAACCGATTAACAGACGAAGGTTTTTTTGTTTACAGTCCACGCCTGAACAACGCTTTGAATATTGAATATCCAATATCGAATGTCGAATATCGAAGGGATCCCCGCGGGAAATGAACAATCTGATTTCTTCCTCACTTACTCTGTTTTTCTGTTTATTCCCCTGTTTTCCCGTTTTTTCTCGCTGTTTGTATGCTTTTTGTAAAAATGGCAATCAGTTCGTTGCTTTCAGAAATACCTTTTTCCGCTAATTCAGATTGGCGGTACAATTTTGCCCGGGAGCTCATTACCAAATTTCTTCGGGTTTCTTTCAATTCTTTAAGGATTACCTTCATTTTGTGAATAAAATCCTTTCGTGATTCCGCAGCCTGTGCCTCACCATAGTGAATACCCGGCGAAGTGCCAGACCGTATCAGCTGCCCCGACAAATACCGGCCGGCCTCTCGTTTTTTGTCAGCCGATTCCGCAACATGAATCATC
>PWLN01000145.1 GCA_003559375.1 Balneolaceae bacterium
AACCCACTGGTGGGGGGTGTAGCCACGTTCTTGCGCGGGTCCGTACCGAGCGTCACTTCGCACGCGTTCTGCGCGTACTCGGTCTAGAAGTTCACCATTCACGCTCAGCCTCCTTCAAGGCTTGTTCCAAGCGAGTGAGTTCGCCACGTAGGATTGCCGACATGCGCCTGTGTCGTCGGAGTTCACGCACCATGATGCGCAGGTCGTTCACGCTCAGCGGGTCACTGCCTGGTGGGGGCGGTTCGCATCGGCGCCCGCTTGGGTAGAGGTGGTATTCGGGGTCATGATCTAGAACGGGCGTCCATACTGCGAGCGTGACGGGATCGTGAATCGCCATGCCCCTATTGTTCCCTGCTCATCCCCGCGTCGCACGCATGTGCCCCAGGTGGCTGTCGATAGGCGCGTGCATGATCTGGACTCTTGGGTTCCGAGATGCCCTTGAGCCTGTCATCAGGTCTGCGGCAGTGGAACCAACGAAGTAGCGGAATGGCTCCCTGTCAGGTGCTGACACCTCGTAGACGGGGCGACCGTAGACGAAGCCCACGAGGGCAATCGAGAGCGGGTCATGCATCAGCATCTCGAACTCCCTGGTCGTGAACGGGCATCGCTTCCTCCGTCGCCCCTTGGGGGTGATGGAGAGGTTGCGAAGCCAGCGCAGGCCCCTTGTGGTGGACTCCTTGTCCATGGGGATGCCACACTCGGTCTGCTCAACGACACTGGCAAGCCCTCTTACTTCTTCGTAGGACATGCTGTGCTTCTTGCCTCGCCCTGCCTGGTAGTGGGCTAGCGAGAGCGCCTGCTGGTGGCTGATCGGCCTGCCGCTTTGCAGTAACTCCAGGTATCGTATGAACAATCGGCTTGGCTCTCGGGTTGGGTCGCATCGAAACTCTGGGTCGCAGTAAGGACAGAACCCGGGTGCGCCGTGTTCAACGATTGCGATGGGAACGCCGCATCGCTCGCACTCAGTGAAGCCATAACCCGGCTCGTCTGGGTGCTCGTGCAACTGTTCCTCAACCATCCGCTGACGGGCATACTCCTCTGTCCATGCCCGTTGAATCCTGTCGGGCGGCGGCATCGCACACCTCCTTCCTATGCGTCAAGTGCGCCCATGAACCTCTCGGTGTACCGCTCCTTCGATGTCGGGTGGCACTTGGGGCAGGGGATGCTCGTTGCATCGTTCCTGTAGATGATGAGGGTGGCTCGCTCGCACGAGCGGCACTGGAACGTTGCGACGATCCACGCACCCTCATCACCCAGGTGAGCATCGAGCGTGTAGTAGCGCTTGTGGGGGTACTTCACAAAGGCCTCCTAGAAGTTGCCTTCGTCTACCTGATAACAGGTGTACCCTTTCTTGCGCCACATCCTGACGACCCGCTCACGGTCTTCGAAGATGCCGAGGACGTTATCGGGTGCCAAGGCGAGTTCTCTGACCCATTGGGACTTGAGGACGTGATCCGGCCTGAAGTCTCCATCGGGTCGCATGACCATCATGTGCAGTCGGAAGACGCCATGCTCTGCTAGCCACTGAACCGTTTCACTCTGAACAACTTCAGAGCGTCCCGTGAGGATGACGATGCGGTATCCCTGTGAGTGAAGCGACCTTAGGATGGCTAGGGTCGATTCGATGGGCGCATCGTCCTTGCACGCCTCGTAGAAGGCATTCCAGTCCTTCTCCGGGCCGCTGATGTGGTGAATGCGGTGTGCCGTGTCCGCAAGCGTGCCGTCCAAGTCGAAGATGTAGTAGGGTTTCGCTTGCACCATTCGAGAAATCTCCAATTCATGGCATGTCGAGAAACTCGGCAATGATGACTATGGTCATGAGCGGCTCGTATTCCGTCATGATGATGCTCCATTGATGTCCGGTTCCCGGTGTGAGGAAGTTGCGGTACATGACCTGCGGTGGGATGAAGAACCACGGCCCGAGCCAGAGGGGGTACTGACCTTCATCGAAGGCGTACTCGATACGAACCCGGGCGGCATCGGTATCGGTCATGAAGTGGATGCAGCGAGGCTCTCCGAACCCTTCCGTAGGCGCTGCCCAGTCGGGACAGTCCGTGACCGCCCCTCGTGAGTCATAGGCAATCGCCTCAACGACGCCTTGAGTGCTGTGTGGCTCGACTGCTACGGCCCACCCAAGAGCCAGTAGCAGGGTGAGGATCAGTCTCATGCTCTCTCCCTTCAGAAGACGTTGATGGCCAACTCACGAGCGCCGACGGCGATCTCCTTGTGCAACGGCGCAGAGGTGATGCCCATGATGGCTTGCGCGAACACCATGAACCGCCACACGATGAAGCCGCTGATGATCTCAGCGGTTGGCCCAACGCTGATGCTGGTACCGCACTCGCTGCGCTCGGTGATAGCATCGTCGTCGCTGTAGAGGGTCTTGGCGTACTTGGCGATGGATGACTGGTCGGCGGGTGAGTAGGTGTAGATCATCCCGAGGTCTGAACCCATGCGGGAGTCGAGCACCAGCCTGATGCTTGGCATGTACTTGGCATGCTCGAACATCTCCGCTCGGGTGGCCATGCTGTCGGGCATGCAGAACACGACCTGGCCGACTCGCTTGCCCTTGGTCCATCGTTCGGCGTGCGGGGTTGGCTTAAGGCCGGTGTCCCGGTTGATGATGCGGGCCAGGGCTGTTGCCTTGTAGGCGAGGCCGAGGTCTTGAAGCCCGTACACCTGATTCGGGATGTTTTGCTCTGAGATGGTGTCGTCATCCCAGAGATGCAGGTTGCGGACGCCGAGTTTGGCTAGGGACAGGGCAACGCGTGAGCCTGTCGCGCCGACGCCAATCACGTCGATGCGTCGGTTGCCCCATTCTGCGGGGTTG
>PWLN01000218.1 GCA_003559375.1 Balneolaceae bacterium
GATAAATCCCGGCATACCGAATACCGTATGCGCCGCCTCTTGATTAAAACCCGCACTGTCATCCCGCCTGTCCCTACGGGAAACAGCCCCGCGCAAACAATGGAGTTTGATGCCAGATTTTCATACGCGGGGCGCGCTGAGGGATCTCGCTTCGCGGGGAACTGATGAGCCCTGTACTGAGGAATCACTAATAAAATGAACTCTCTGTCATTGGTAGCGAAGTCGAGAGATCTCCTTTCATTTGGGTAATTTTTTTAATCGTTTTGGACAAATGTGATCCCCATTAATAAACTCTTTAATATTATGTTTTACCCCCTCCATCAGTTCCATCCTCGCCTCAATACTCGACCAGGTAATATGAGGAACCAGAACCAGCCTCTCTTTATTCTTAACTTTTAGCAACGGGTTGTCACGATCGATTGGTTCATTTTCAAAGACATCAAGCGCAGCTCCGGCAATACGTTCTTCATCGATTGCCCGGGCCAGTCCGTTTTCATTTACAATACCTCCCCTTCCTGTATTTACAAGTATGGCTTCCCGTTTCATGGTTTCCAGCTGTTCATAGCCAATGAGTCCGGCTGTGTTTTCGTTAAGCGGGGCATGTATAGATACAATATCTGATTTACTCAGCAATTCATCCAGGCTCATGCGGTGATAAGGCTGATCGGAATTCCTTCCGGAAGTGGAATAATAGGCAACCTTTGCTCCGAAGGCAGTTGCTATTGCAGCAACTTCACTTCCAATATTGCCCAGGCCAATGATTCCAAACTGTTTTCCGTTGAGCTCCCAAAAAGGCCGATCCAGGTTGGTGAAAATATCACTCTTTGAGTAAAGCCCGCTTTTTACAAATTGATCATAATAGCTGATATGGTGTAAAAGATGAAAAATCAGGGCAAAGGTACATTGTGCAACACTTCGTGAAGCATATCCGGCTACATTTTTTACCTGAATACCTGCTTCAGCTGCAGCCTCGCGGTCAATATTATTCATACCGGTAGCAGCCACACAGATCAGTTTCAGTTTTCTGGCATGTTCAATGAGCCTGCGATCTATCACCACCTTGTTAGTAATTACAACTTCAGCGTCCCTGATTCTGGCTTCTGTTTCTTCCGGACTTGTGGTTTGATAATATGTCACCTCTCCTAAAGAGTTTAAATCTGAGAGATTTGGCACATTTCCTACGGTTTTGGCATCGAGAAATACAATATTCATAGAGTCTTTATTACATTTTTACTTCACAATAGAATATAAAAGATATGTAAAAATCATCATGCAGATTTTACACATCAATTTATCAGCGACAAAAACTCAAAATGTAAGCTCCACCTACCAGACCGTTATGATTCCGGATAAAACTTAAATATTCTGCTTCATCAGCAAATCCAGCAATTTCCTGTCCAGTTTATATCCGTACCAGTCTTCATAGTCCACATCAGCACGACCGGAATCAAGTATTCCAAAACTGCCCCTGAATTCCCATAATCCAAAACCGATACCGTTTTCGGTCAGAATATCGAGTGTATCTGAGAACCATGCGAGAAACACATTGTGAGGGGTTTGGTTAAAGCAGCCCAGCTCCCCGCAATGCACACCAACTCCCTGTTTCACGACCTCGATCCAGGGGGCATAATGCTCCTCAAGCATTTCCCTGCTGAAATAACGGTTACCCACCTGTCCCGGCCATTTGGGTTCGGGCAAAGCGTCGATATCTGCAAATGCCCATGGTGCCCTGTAGTGTGAGATTTGCGCGGGGAAATATCCCCGGTTGCTTTTGGCAATCCCGAGATCAAGTAATTCAGGAACGACTGTTGTACCCACATTGTTGCCTCCGGCAATCACCAGATGATTGGGATTTGCACTGCGAATAGCCTCAGTTGCGCCTTTAGCAACTTTCCGGTAAACCTCCCCTGGAATGGCCCTTACCGGCGAATGCTGATCATTGGGATCATCTCTCATGGCGGGTTCATTAACCAGGTCAAAACTGATCTTGTCGGGTGATGTATTTCTGTACCGTTTTGCCCAGAATTCCCAGTGATAGTTGAATGCCTGCTGTGCCTCTTTATCAAGCCAAAGGTTGTAGGGTTCATGGAATCCGGCGTTGATGCAGTAGCCGGGCGCACGGTGCAGGTTCAGGCTGACGTGAAGGTTGTATTTGTGAGCCATCTCTACAATCCTGTCGATATTCTCTACCATCTTTTCGCTGATGTTATATACCTCATCCGGGGTAATGTGACGGCTGCGGTCAAATTCAACATAATAGGGATATGCCATCGGGATTCTCACAAAATCGAATCCCCAATCTCTCATCCAGCGAAAATAGTCTTCATGTGAAGGCGGACGAGGCCTCTCGGGATCTGGTGAGAAGAAGTCGAGCAGGTTAAACCCTTTCCAGTGCGGCAGGCTGTTCTTTGAAGCAGTTTTATTGCCTGCAAACGCAGCAGTTCCGGCAAGTCCAAGTCCGGCCGCGGCGAGTCCGGTTTTCTTTAAAAATTCCCTTCGTGTTTGTTTTTTGATGATGTCCATAGGCTTCCGGTTTAATAATCAATTTTGATATCTATTAATACCGCATAGCTGATCTATACCCTCAAAAGAAAGATTTTATGAATGATGATCAGCTTCAGGATTTTATTTGAAAACAGTTTTATGTATCGCTGGTTTTTTTTTTAAAACCGGTTCGTTATTTAACAAGTGTGATAGCCCGTGTTTCAACGGTTCGTCCAAATTGGAATCTAACAATATAAATACCGGTTGATCGTCCGGCTGCATTCCATTGAACATAATGCTCACCCGCCGCTGTGTGCTCGTTCGTCAGCGTTTCGATCCTGCGTCC
>PWLN01000228.1 GCA_003559375.1 Balneolaceae bacterium
AGTTGGACGTGCCCAGATTGCCTGTGCCTGAACGCCTGCAGCCATCAGATCCTGACGGATTGCGTCACGGTTTGCCTGATCAGCAGCTGTTCCGAATATATTAATAGCAACCACAGTCGCGATACCCACGATGATGGTTACGAGAATTACGAGTAAGAGTTGTTGTTGACCCATTGTTATTTACCTTTGAGTTTAATTAGTGTTTAAAAAAATCCTTTATGGGGATTAGAGTTAAAGAAGTATGTTAAAGATTAATAGCCGGCCTGCACAAGGGAAGCACGGATTGAGATGCTTATAAAGAAAACTTGCATACCTGCAAACTTTATCAACATTCCAACCTGCAAACCACCACCAAGCCAACTCATCTTGTTAGTTAATAATATTAAAATTTTTTAACATTTACAACAATTTTATGTTAACATGTAAAAAATCATTATTAACATTAAGAATTTGCGGGGATTCATCAAAATTTTAATGAAATTTTCTTCTGATCCAGCCACAATCCCGTTAGTACATCAGGATGTATCCATATTTATATATAAAAATATACCCTTCTGAATATATAGGATGCACGAAACAGAAAAATGTTACAAAAATTTTTAAAAAAACTATGCCACAGTCCTCTGATCGTCTTATTTTGTATCTATTTTTATATGACTTAACGGGATCAAATTTCATCAAAAAAAGAACTTCACCGATATCCTGTTTTCATTGAGCTAACATTCCGGTTCTTTTCAAATACAACAATCCCGGTGCTTGTCAAACCAAATTTCCGGCTTTTTTTCTTCTGAATCACAGCATGAAAATCGAAAATTAAATTTTTGTTAACGGCCCGGGATTTAACTTTTCGCCGGTTCATATTACGATATATTTGATTAATTTTTACTAATATATACTTTTTCGTTGCGCCTGTTTTGCGCGCGTATTATGGGTTTTCTTCTGTATTTCAATCCCTGGAAAATTGAAAAAATGTTTTCCCTGAAAATAGTTATCCACATTAAAAGACGTGTGAGCCACTAAGGCGCTACAGATCTCAGATTACTCGATTTGTGATTGCAGATATGCGAAGTAAGTAAGGCGAGGCAGTTACTTCGTTCAGGATCTTCACCAGCTCTGAATTACGGAGAAACACAAAGTGCGGAATCTAAAAAAGATGCAAAGTATGCTGGCCACAAAGTGGATGTGGGATGTGTATAACTTTTGTACTTCTTCGTGCCTGCGTGACTTCGGGAGTGGCTTTAAAAAACCGGGACACAACGATGGATGTGAGTTGTATTTTTTTCGGATAAAAATTACTATATTTTTTTTACTAATTATTAAAGATTAATGATGAAACAATCTAAACAAAATATCGCATCATCAAGCTCTCAATCGAAGCAGCGTTTAGTATTGGATCCTAAAACTGGACTATTCTCACTTACTAAGGGAAAAAAATTTACTAAAGAAGATATTGCCCGTGACTTTCCTGATGATAAAGACCGTGATTCGATCATCATACGAAGGTCTGCCGGATTATGAATATAGTTTTTCACAGTAGCTATATGGTTGCTCTTCTGGTAAAAGACCACCCATTTTATGATCGGGCAGTGAATGGATTCCTTGAGTATAAAAAGAATGAATTTATCGGATATGTCTCAACTCATACACTCACCGAAATCTACTCCGGTTTTGAAATGCTCTTCGATAATTTGTTTAACACCAATCAAATGAAACAGATCAGGATGCTCCATTTCCACCACTATATCAATATCACTATCAGCATGTGGGTTTCCGGCAGCAAAACTACCAAATAACCCAAGCTTTGTAACCCCGAATTTTTTTCTGAATTCAGGCTTTTGTTCCGACAGATATTTTAAAATCTCCTCACGATTCATACAGAATAATACAATAGGGAGTTATGATTTGTACTGTGAATATAACGTTAAATGATGAAGTTTTCGTCTCATGATCACAGAAATCACGAATACTAAATATTTACTACTTCTTTTTCTGCGTATATCTGTCTCAAATCAACGAAGCGTGCTGAATGTTATTTATAGTCCCGCAATAACGGTCAAGCCAATTCAGGGATGGTCAATCATACAAACGGGATTTCAAATAATTGCCCAATAAATCTCCCAGATGTAGCCTATTCCATATCATTCCTAAGCTACCGGAGATCCCTCCACTCCATCCCGACGGCGCCGAAGGCATCCCGATGGGAAAATACACCGTCGGGATGGAGTGGAGGGATGACAAGAGCACTTTGTACAACCAGGCGGCGCGGATAAATCCCGGCATACCGAATACCGTATGCGCCGCCTCTTGATTAAAACCCGCACTGTCATCCCGAACAAGCCCCGCGCAAAAATTGGAGTTTGATGCCAGATTTTCATCCGCGGGGCGCGCTGAGGGATCTCGCTTTTCTGAGGAATTACTAATCATAGGAATTCTCTGTCATCGTATCCATTCGTCAGCCTGTAAATGCAACGGGCAGACGAAGAGGGTGATCTCAGATCAGAGATCGGGTAATCGAGTAATCTGACATCTGAGATCAAATCACTCCCGTTTCTGCGACGGAATAGACCCCTGACTGGGATCTTTGGAGATCCGTTTGGGAAGATAGCCTTTTGGATAATGAGTGACGTAATTGTCGCCAAAAAGCCGGTTGTGAATCGTGGTGTTTTTGTATACTTCGAAATCAAACTTGCCCACCCTGCGGTAATAGAGGGTAATGAATGAGGATGTCATCACAATAAAGGTGGAATAAAGAATAGCCAGCCAAAGCATCTGGCTCTGGATAGGTTCAGCGAAGCTGAGCAGGATGATGGCAAAAGCAATCGGCCCG
>PWLN01000331.1 GCA_003559375.1 Balneolaceae bacterium
GTTCTGCCCTGCTTTCCGAAGAACAGATAGACAAAAAAGTCGAAGACTATCTTGGAGGGAATGATCCCGTATTTGGCAGGCTATATGAGGGAGATCTGGCCGATTTTTTTGATCAGGATATGCTTGAACTGCTGAAATCCTCCTCTGAAATAAGATCGATTCTGTATGGTACCGGTGCGTCTCTTGCATGGAAGGATTCTCCCGTTATCTATATCGATATCCCAAAAAATGAGATTCAGTATCGCTCAAGGGCCGGCAGTATTTGTAATATCGGTAAAGAAGAGCCTGAGGATTCGAAAACGATGTATAAACGGTTCTACTTTGTTGACTGGCCCGTTTGTAATCGCCATAAGCAGCGATTATTACCACAAATATGCGCCATAGCAGATGGCCAGCGTGATGGTGAGATTGCATGGATGAAGGGGGATATTTTCAGAGAGGGTCTCAAAAAAATGGCAAAATCACCTTTCAGGGTCAGGCCCTGGTTTGAACCCGGGGTTTGGGGCGGTAAATGGATGCAGGAACATTTTGAAGGACTTAATCCGGATGCTGAAAATTTTGCATGGTCGTTTGAGCTTATAGCAACCGAAAACGGTATCATTTTTGAAAGTGAAGGCAAAATGCTTGAAATCGGGTTTGAGTGGCTGATGTATCATTCCAACCGATTCATTCTCGGGGATGATGCCGATATATATGGAATGTATTTTCCATTGCGGTTCGACTATCTCGATACGATTGAGGGAGGGAATCTCTCACTTCAGTGTCACCCACTTACGGAGTACATCCAGGATCATTTTGGGGAAATGATTACACAGGATGAAACCTATTACATTCTTGAGGCAAAGCAAGACGCAAAAGTTTATCTTGGATTTCAGGAAGGTATCAATGCCGATGATTTTGAAGCCGAATTGAATGACTCCCACAAAACCGGCAAGACTTTCGATGCTGATGCCTATGTACAGTCTTTTCCTGCATCGAAACACGATCTTTTTCTCATTCCGGCCGGCACCATCCACTGTTCAGGGAAAGACAGTGTGGTTCTTGAGATCAGCAATACACCCTATATCTATACCTTCAAAATGTACGACTGGCAGCGGCTGGACCTGGATGGAAAACCGCGCCCGATAAATATTGACAGGGCAATGGATAATCTCGACTTTTCCCGGGCCGGACAATTGGTTTTCGATGAATTGATCAGTAAACCGAACATAATATCAGAAGGGCCGGATGCACGGGTTATCGAACTCCCTACTCATGAGAAGCATCTTTACAGAGTGCAGAGAGTTGAAATTACAAACTCTGTGAAGGTGTGTACAAACGGCAGGTTTCATGTAATAAATCTTGTTGAAGGTTCAGCTGTTAAAATTATTGCATCAGGTATGGTAACAAAACTTCATTATGCAGAGACTATGATTATTCCGGCAGCAACAGTTGAATATGAAATAGTTAA
Organism: Balneolaceae bacterium; assembly: GCA_003559375.1. Lineage (GTDB taxonomy): Bacteria > Bacteroidota > Rhodothermia > Balneolales > Balneolaceae > Rhodohalobacter. The sequence goes on from PWLN01000331.1 coordinate 1,451, forward strand.
TAAAAGTAATCGTAAGGCCGGAATCGTGAAAGCATTTATGAAATAGAATCATGAAAAACAGAAATCCGCTATATCTCACGGTTATTACTCTGATTGCTGCCGCAGGGGGTTTTTTGTTTGGTTTTGATATGGCTGTAATCTCCGGAGCAATAACCTTTGTTCAGACCCAGTTTGAATTGACAGCGGTGCAGGAAGGATGGTTTGTATCTTCTGCGCTGATTGGTTGTGTATTGGGAGTAATTATTTCCGGTGAAATGAGTGACCGTGCCGGAAGAAAACCTGCTTTGATCGCATCAGCGGCACTCTTTTTGCTTTCTGCTATCGGAACAGCGGCAGCACCTGGTTTTGTACTTCTGGTAACTGCAAGGCTGCTTGGCGGCATGGCAGTGGGAATAGCATCTAATGTAGTTCCGCTATATATATCAGAGATTGCACCGGCACATATCCGGGGCAGGCTGGTAACATGCTATCAGCTTGCTGTAACCATTGGAATTCTGGTTGCATATATCTCCAACGCCTGGCTGCTGAACCTTTCGTCATCTGCTTCCGGCTTTTTGACGGAAGGACTGTTCGGATTTATTCTTATCAATGAAACGTGGAGGGCCATGTTCGGAATTGAAGCCCTGCCTGCACTGATCTTTTTGGCCGGTTTGTTCATTATTCCCGAAAGTCCGCGCTGGCTGATGCAGCAAAACAGGCATGGTGAAGCAGAATCAGTTTTGAATAAATTTATTGGCAAAATTGATGCTCAAAAGAGTTTATCGGAAATCAGGGAGACCCTGATGGAAGTACAGGGCTCGTACAGAGAACTGTTAAAACCGGGCCTTCGCATTGCACTCATCATCGGAATTTTACTGCCTGTGTTTTCGCAATTCAGTGGAATTAATGCGATTATATACTATGGTCCCCGGATTTTAAATGAAGCGGGAGTGGATCTGAGTAGTGCCATGCACAGCCAGGTGTTGCTTGGTTTTGCCAACATGATCTTTACTTTTATTGCAGTCTGGAAAGTTGACAGCCTTGGCAGAAGGCCGCTCTACCTTGTTGGAACGGCCGGCGCAATGATTTGTCTCGTAATCACAGGCTATTTTTTCTATGTCGGTGCCACGGGTAGTGTTTTTCTGCTGGTAAGCGTGATTGCATTCCTGGGTTTTTTTGCTTTTTCCATTGGCCCGCTCAAATTTGTGATTGCATCAGAAATTTTCCCTAACAGAATCCGTGGCCGGGCACTCGCACTAAGCATTATGGCCATGTGGATTGCTGATACAATTGTTGGCCAGATTACCCCGATTTTACTGGCTTCCGGCGGGGCTGCTTTTACTTTCTGGTTTTTTGCGTTTTTTTGCGGGGTTGCCTTTCTGTTTATATATAAA
>PWLN01000401.1 GCA_003559375.1 Balneolaceae bacterium
AGATCACCAGATCATTCTCTAATCCTAAGACTATTTTTTCGATTTCTGCAAGCTCATCCGGGATGATACTGTAATCCGTTTCAAGGCCGTATAATTGTAATTTTGAGACAATTGCTTTCCCAGATTTATCTTCTTTTTCTCCTTTTGAAACCGAATCCGAACAGACGACAACCCATGCCGACAATCCATCCGCTTGCTCTTTAACTGGTGATTTACCCCCTGTTTTTTTCAGTAGTTTGATGGCACTGATTTCCAGGCCGTCATACACAGGTTTCAGCATATCGTATAAGGTAAGTGCAACAACGCTGGCACCGTGCATGGCCTCTACTTCCACACCTGTTTTGTATATGGCTTTCACCGTTATCCTGATGATGATATCCAGCTCCTGAATCTCATATTCTATACCGGTATACTCGATGGGGATGGGGTGACAATCAGGCAGCAGGTCCGGCGTTTTCTTCACAGCAAGTAATCCCGCAGCTTTGGCCATTTCGAATACATTCCCCTTTGGAACCTGGCTATTCCGGATCAGGTCAATCGTTTGCTGGCTGCTTGTTTTAACAATTGCCTGTGCAACTGCAATCCGTAAGGTGTTTGATTTGTGTGTGATGTCTACCATATTTCGGTGATCGGTATTCGGTGGTTGGTAATCTGTAATCGGTATTCAGTGGTCGGTGTTTTGTAGTTTTATAACTCATTTGCAGAATGTGGGTGCTTTGACAATCATGGTGCCGATCATCTTGCCTAATGTCATATATTTGGAAAACGTTTCGTCATTTCAAAAACGGTAGATGCTAATTCCCGGGATAACCTGTAAACCTCCAAATCCCTAAAACTCTCAACATAAGCCATATTTCAATTTTATATTAAATAATTACCGATTACCGACCACCGACACACCGATCACCGGTTCACCTTCCACTGATGGGTTTCATCTTCAAAAATTTCCTTGCCGAAAACCGGTACTCTTTCTTTAATCTGATCAACCAGAAACTGATTCGCCTCTCTGGCTGCTTGCCGGTGAGCCGAGGAAGTAAATACAAAAAAACAGAGCTCGCCGGTATTTACTATGCCAAGACTGTGATAGATATGGGCACAAGTCAGATCGAATGTTTCAAAAGCCTCTTCCCGGATGATATCGATCTCCTTTACTGCCATTTCCTGGTATGCCGTGTACTCAATCGCAGCTACGGTTCTGTCATCGGTTTTATCGGCACGCACCTGGCCTAGAAATATACTGTGGGCTCCGATATTTGTTTTTGATTGATGTTTTGCTATGGAATTTGAAATTTTGACGGGAGATATTGGCCCCTGGATAAAGTATTTATCAGACATGATTTTTATTTTTTTATAATGGATTGAATGCCTTTTTCAACATTCACTAAATTCGAAAATCCAAAATTGTCCGACAGATATTCAATAGCAGTCTGGCTGCAGATTCCGGATTTGCAAAATACGTGAACCTGCCGGTCTTTTGGTATTTCCTGATATCGGCTTTCCAATTGATCTAACGATATTGCTAATATATTATGAGCCATAGCCTGAGGTTCTTCATAGGGTTCGCGCACATCCAGATAGAAAACATCTGCTGATGCCAATTCGCACCGGATGATTTCCGGTACCAATCCGCGTTGCTTCACTTTTTCAACCTGCTCTTCATTTCTTTGCAAGTGGATGATTTGATCGTTCAGTCTCAATAAATCAATAATCTTTACCTTTCCGGATAGCGTTTTGCCTGTCCCGAGGATTATTTTGATGGCTTCAGCCGCCTGTAACGTTCCAAGAACTCCGGGCATAACACCGATCACTCCAACTTCTTCACAACTGATATTCCGGCTCGTGGCTGCCGGAAACAAGCACCGATAGGTTGGGCCATCATCATAATTAAAAACGGAAAGCTGCCCCTGGTATTTGTAAATGGAAGCATAGATCCAGGGTTTATTTGTCAGTACACAGGCGTCATTAATGAGATATTTGGTTTGAAAATTATCTGAGCCGTCTATGATCACATCATATTCATTGAAGAGAGAAATCGCATTTTTATCCGACAACCGCTCTTCAATAGAGATCAGATCACCATCAGAATTGAGCTTGTACAATGCCTTTTTAGCAACTTTTGTTTTGGATTTCCCAATATCAGATTCTGAATATAAAATCTGTCTGTGGAGATTCGATAAATGTACGGTGTCGTGATCCATCAAGCCCAGTGTTCCCACACCGGCAGCCACCAGATATTGAGCTGCCGGGCATCCAAGCCCTCCCATACCTACAATTAGAATTTTAGCGCTGGCCAGTTTCTCCTGTCCGGATTTACCCACTTCCGGCAGTTTCATTTGCCGGCTGTATTTTTCTGATTTTCCATTGTTCAGCATAGCTTATCCTCCGGAAAACGGGGGTAAAAAAGCAACTTCATCACCACTTTTTAAAACACCGGATGTTCCTATGGTTTGATTGATAGCTATTTGTATCGATTGCGTATCAGTAATTTTGTACTTTGAAATACAATCTTTTTTCAGTGTTTCCAGATCATACTCCTGCACGTCAAGCCGTAAGATTTCTTCATCTTTACCGGTTTCTTCTGCAATCACACCGAAATATTTGATCGTTATTGTCATCATCAAAATTATTGCATCTTCTTATGATCCATCAGTTGCATATAAATTTCCCGGTTATCAAAAATCGTTGAAACATAGGGCTGATCTGATAAAAGAAAAAGAATATTTTCAAGTGAACTCAAACTGAAATCGACCAACTTAATATTTAAACAATATGAACATTCCTTATCCCCGTGCATTTTCTCATATCGGTATCACTGTACCCGAT
>PWLN01000230.1 GCA_003559375.1 Balneolaceae bacterium
ATCAATCCGGCTGATCCCGGTCTATTCCGATATGTTTTTTCGGGTACAGGTACAGACTATCAGCTTAGTTATCTTTTTCCTGTTAACATTGAAGCCATAGGACGTTTTTCTGTTCAAAAACCTGATAGCGATTTAAGGGAAGTTTATCCGAAAATCAGGCAATATACATTTGGGCTTACAAAATATATTTGGGAACATGCACTCAAGCTGCAGTCGGAATTCACATACAACAAAGAAGATTTATTTCAATCCGAAGAGCGGAGTAACTGGTATTTGAGATTTCAGATTGAAATCGGGATTTGAAACACTTTTGGATCCCGAAAACAAAAATTTTTACCTCACTGAGAAGCAGGCTCTCTGTTTAATAAAATCTCTTATGTGGGCTTAACGTTTTGTTGTAATAAGAATAACACCATTCGCACCACGAACCCCATAAATCGAAGCATCGCTGCCCATTAATACCCGGACATTTTCAATATCCCTGACGTTGATCATGTTGTTTACCTGCGAATAACTGTTACCGACCGCATTGCCATCAATAACATAGAGTGGATCCGTATTTGCCATAAAAGAAGACGAGCCCCTGACCTTTATGGATGGGTTATGGCTTGGCCCTGATACTTGAACACCTGGAACCCTCGCGAGATAATCAGCAAGAGTACGGTAAGTATCTCTTGCATCGGAAACCACGACAGGTGAACCATCAGGTGATCTGCTGGAATGATCCCGATCAGTTGTTTGCTCTGAAGTTGAACACGCCTGAAACAGAAGAGAAAAGATGAAAATGAATGAAAGGAATAATTTTTTCATAAAGCCACCTCAGCGCATAACTTTGAATATCTGAAAAAGTATTAATATACCTATGCCTATCTTTTTGTTGTGATAACGATCACACCATTTGCTCCTCTGACTCCATAAAAAGATGCATCACTGCCCTTTAAAACGCGTACATTAGCAATGTCGCGAACATTAAGCATATTGTTTACAAAGTTGTAATTGGTGCCTACAGGATTCCCGTCAATTACATAGAGTGGCTGAATTTCAGAATTAAAAGACGAAACACCTCTGATCAATACCATTTGGTTGTTTTGAGGGCCAGAGACATAAACACCAGGCACTCGCTGCAGATAATCAGCCAGAGACCGGAAATAATCCCGTTCATCTGTCACAATATTTACAGAACTGCCGGTATGCAATTCTATCTCATTTGGCCGGGTAGCTTGTTCTGAAGTGGAACAGGCTGCCATCAAAAAGAGGAAGGAAAATAGGAATAGGAGAGTTTGAATTTTCATGGCAACTCCGTTAAGGAATATTTGAATATTTAATATACTAACAACGGATATAAAAGTCGCTTTGGTACTTTATTTTACAATTCAGTAATAAACAGATTCCTTAATATTTACGGGATGAGTCCAGCCATGGGTATCTTCGATTTTCCCATATTGAATACCGGTAATGGCATCGTACATTCTTTTAGCAAATGGGCCAATTTTTTCCATATCCAGATTGATATTTTGGCCCTGATGGTGGATAAGCCCGACAGGGGCAATCACAGCTGCCGTTCCGGCTCCAAAAATTTCGTTCAGGCTGCCATTATGGTGTGTTTCAAATAATTCATCAATGGAAATTCGGCGTTCCTCTACGTTTATTCCCCACTCTTTGGCAAGAGTGATTACCGATCGGCGTGTGATTCCCGGAAGTACTGTGCCACCCAGTTCCGGAGTAACAAGCGTATCACCAATCAGGAAAAAGATATTCATTGTGCCCACCTCTTCAATATACTTATGCTCATTTGCATCGAGCCAAAGCACCTGTGTATAACCGTTTTGCTGAGCCTTGAGTGCAGGAAGAAAGCTGCCGCCGTAATTCCCTGCGGCTTTTGCTTCACCGGTACCACCTTTTACTGCTCTAACATATTGATCAGAAGTGGTTAATTTAACAGGGTTAAATCCCTCACTGTAATATGCACCAACCGGGCTTGTGATAATAAAAAACCGATACTCCTGTGAAACTTTTGCAGCAAGGTATTCCTCAGTGGCAATCATAACAGGACGAATGTAGAGAGCCTGGCCCTTTTTTTTGGGCACCCATTCATGATCAAGTTTCATTAATTCTTCAAGAGCTTCAATAAAAAGGAGCTCATCAGTTTCTGGCATGCAAAGCCTTTTAGCAGAATTGTTAAACCTGGCGTGATGATCCTTTGGCCGAAAAAGATTTATCGTGTTTTGATCAACATAATAAGCCTTCATTCCTTCAAATACGGCCTGCCCGTAGTGTAATGCCATCATAGATGGTTCAAATGTGATAGGGCCGTATGGCAGAATTTCAGCAGATTGCCATTTGCCATCATGATATTTCATTTCAAACATGTGGTCTGAAAAAATCCGGCCAAAGTCAAGATTGTTAAAATCAAGGTTGGAAATTCTGCTTTGTACTGCTTTTTTAATGCTTATTTTCATAGTATTAAGGCTTTGAAAAGGTGTATCCTGTTTGTTCATTCCATCAACTTTCCTTGTATTCTCCGAATATATCAAGTACCCGTTGAATCAAACAAAATGCAGGACGGTAAATATAAATTCAAATGTTTTTAAAACTTTTGTAAGATAAGGCGAATTTATCAAACGGATAACAATTCAGTTCAATATTCTTTAATCATGAACATATGAAAAAATTTTCATCTATTTATTTGATCTGCCTCTTATTAACAGCAGATTTTTCATTTAGCCAGACCCGTAATGATATAACACCTCATATACTTTCGATGCGCGAACGTGCCGAGGTTATGGATCGATGGACCGAGTACCGTCTGGACAACCTTGTGCCTGAACTTATGCGCCGTGAAGGAATTGACATGTGGGTTTTAGTGGCACGTGAATACAATGAAGATCCTGTTTTACTTACAATGCTGCCTGCAACATGGCAATCATCACGCAGAACAACGATTCTGGTTTTTTTTGACGATGGAGAACAAGTAGAAAGGCTGGCTGTAGCCCGTTACAATATCGGTTTTTTTGAAACCCAGTGGTTTCCTGATCAGGAACCAGACCAGTGGAAACGGTTTGGGCAGATTGTGGAAAAACGTGCACCGGAAAAAATCGGGGTAAATATCTCCGAACATTTTGCCCTGGCCGATGGCATCAGTTATACCGATTTTATGCACCTGAAAAACAGCCTTACATCTGAATTCAGCGAACGTATTGTTTCCGCGGAAAAGTTGTCAGTGGGATGGCTGGAAACACGAACCGATGATGAGATCACAGTCTATCGCCAGATTAACAGAATTGCGCATAACATTATTGCTGAGGGGCTCTCAGAGGCAGTTATTACACCCGGTGTGACCACAACACAGGATGTGCAGTGGTGGTTTCGTGAGCGGATTCGTGACCTGAACCTCACAACATGGTTTCATCCATCGGTATCGGTTCACCGGAGCGAATCGCCTGAGCATACTGGCGATTTTTCAGATTATGCCGACAGTGATATCATATTACCGGGCGACCTAATTCATATGGATTTGGGTATTGAGTATCTTGGCCTTACGACGGATACACAACGGAACGCGTATGTATTGCGCCCAGGTGAAACAGACGCCCCGCAAGGCTTGAAAGATGCCCAGGCTGTCGGAAACCGCCTGCAGGATATTCTGACAAATGAGTTTGTAACCGGCCGGACCGGAAATGAAATTCTTGCAGCAGCACTGCAAAAAGCCGCTGAAGAAGGAATTAAAGCAACGATTTATACTCATCCGATTGGCTATCATGGACATGGCGCAGGCCCCACCATTGGGCTTTGGGATCAGCAGGGCGGTGTGCCGGGTAATGGTGACTATCCGCTATATCCAAATACCGCGCATTCTATAGAGCTAAACGCGGAAGTATACGTTCCTGAGTGGAACCGCAATGTTCTGATTATGCTTGAAGAAGATGCCATTTTCGATGGAGAAAAGGTTTGGTATATCGATGGCAGGATGAAAGAGTTTTATCTGATACCCAGGCAGAAGTGAGTTGCGGCGGAATATAGCTTTACCTGAACTTTCGGTATAGACAGAACAATTTATATTTTGAGCTATCAGCTATCAGCTATCAGCTATCAGCAAATGACTTCAAAGACTGACAGCTGAAACCTGAAAGCTTATAAAAGAGAAGCAGATTTATTGTAAGGAAAGACAGTTTTTAGGTTCATACTAAGTAGATGATGATATTTATAACAAAAAATGTTCCATGATAAATCAAGCCAAAACAATTCTTAAGCAAACCTTTGGATACGATGAATTTCGACCATTACAGCAGGATGCTATTGAGAATGTGCTCAACAAGAGAGATACATTGGTGATTATGCCCACAGGAGGTGGGAAATCTTTAATATATCAGATACCGTCATTGATCTTTAACGGTATCACAATTGTGGTTTCTCCGCTGATATCCCTTATGAAAGACCAGGTGGAGCAGCTTGATGCGTTTGGTGTTCCCGCACTGTTTTTGAACAGCACGCTCACTGTCGAACAATACAGAATGAATGTAAACCGGATAAGGTCGGGTCAGGCTAAACTTCTCTATCTCGCCCCTGAAACACTGATGCTTGAAAAAACAAGACAACTGCTTTCAAAATTGAAGATAGACTGTTTTACAATTGATGAAGCACACTGTATATCGGAGTGGGGCCATGACTTCAGGCCGGAGTATCGTCAGCTTGCCCAGGTGCGGAAAGACTTCCCGGATGCGGTTTGCCTGGCACTTACGGCAACAGCTACACCCCGCGTTCAGGACGATATCCAAAGTATGCTTGAAATGAAAGATTCAGCCCGGTTTGTGGCCAGCTTCGACCGGAAAAACCTGGTATTGAAAGTGGCCGACAAGGGGTATCCGCTCGACCAGATTCTTGATTTTCTTTACACACGAAATATGCAATCGGGTATTATCTATTGTTTTTCAAGGAGACAGGTGGATGAACTGGCATATGACCTGAAAAACAACGGACATTCCGTACTTCCTTATCATGCAGGCCTTTCTGATGAGGATCGTATGAAAAACCAGGAAGCCTTTATCCGCGATGATGTTCGGATTATCGTGGCAACCATTGCTTTTGGGATGGGAATCAATAAACCGGACGTCAGGTTTGTGATTCACCACGATATGCCGCAAAACATCGAATCATACTATCAGCAAATCGGCAGGGCAGGGCGTGATGGGCTGAGTGCCGACTGCCTGTTGCTATACAGCTATGCCGACAGACAGAAAATTGAGTATTTCATTGGCCAAAAAGTAGGAAATGAACGGGAAGTAGCAGAAAAACATCTTGAGTCACTGATCCGGTTTCTTGAATTTGACGGATGCCGGAGAATTCCGCTGATGAAATACTTCGGAGAAACGTACAGGAAAAGCCAATGCGGGATGTGCGACAACTGTCTTCGAGACAAAGGAGATGAGGAAGATTATACAATCCCGGCTCAAAAATTTATGAGTTGTATTGCCCGAACCAATCAGCTATATGGTGCCCATCATATAGCCGATGTCCTCAGAGGGTCATCTGCAAAAAAAATACTTGAGAAAAGGCATCATAAAATATCCACCTATGGTATCGGAAAAGAGTGGCCAAAAAATCATTGGGTGCAGTTATCGAGGCTTTTAATTCGAAAAGGATTTGTGGAGATAGACCCTAAGTATGGAAGCCTGATTTTAACTGAGAATGCAAAGCCCGTGCTTAAAGGCGATATACGGGTAACCGGAATTCTTGACAGAACCCAAACAACACATCAGGAAGCATCAAAACAAAAAACTGCGGGTTTTGTAGAAAGCCGTTTCAATGAAGAACTGTTCGAAGAACTCAGGATAGCGCGCAAAAAACTTGCAGATGAGCTGGGAATTCCTCCGTATGCGATATTTCCGGATACAACCCTGATGGAGATGTCTTACTATTTTCCGCAGGATGAAATCAGCCTGATCGGGATATATGGTGTTGGAGAAGCGAAACTAAAAAAATATGGCAACCAATTTCTGAATATTATCAGAAAATTCACCAGGACAAATGATATCAAATCGAGATCGAGGGTGATCAGGCAAAGAGTGAAAAAAAATGCATCAAAAAAGAGACATGAACTCATTGGAAAAGAGTATCAATCGGGGAAATCCATCGAACACCTTGCCGAGCAATATGGAGTGAAGACGGCAACTATTCTCAGCCATTTAAGAAAATATCTAGATGAGGGAAATACGATTGACCCGTCCGGAATCCTGAAAGCATCCGGCCTGTCGAAACGCAAACGTAACATGGTACTTGCTTCCATAAAAAAAGCCGGGCCCGAGTTTCTGAAACCGGTTTATGAAGATCTGAACAAAGAAGTGGATTATAACGAGCTTCGGATTATTCAGTTGGCATATATGGCAGGAATGAAAAAGAAAAGTAGTATCCGTGAAGGTTCATAAATTTATTCAATCCCTTAAATACACACATCAAGGCCTGTTTAACCCATGGTTTCACAGGGATTTGAAACATGATCTTTCACCGGAATCACCGCAGATCAGGCAGAGGCAACTGGAAGCCTATCTATCCGAAAGGATCAACCGGGCAAGGTTTCTTTTAATTGCAGAAGCACTCGGTTATCAGGGGGGACATTTTACCGGGATTGCCATGACTTCCGAACGTATCCTGCTGGGCTATCAAAAAGAAAAATATGATATAAAACCGGAACATGTATTCAAAGGAATAAAACCCGAAAGAACCAGCCGGCCGGCACTTATAGAGCGGGGAATGAGCGAACCGACTGCCACGATTGTTTGGGGTGCGTTTATTGAAATGGGGATAGATCCGTATGATGTGGTGCTTTGGAATGCTGTTCCCTGGCATCCTTACAAGCCGGAAAAGGGATTACTGAGCAACCGAACACCATTAAAAAGTGAACTGGAAACAGGATTAAAACATCTGAAAGTTATTACAGGCATGTTCAAAAATGCAAAAGTGGTTGCAGTAGGGAGGAAATGTGAAACAAGTTTATCCTTGCTTGATATTGACTATACAGGAGTGCGTCATCCTGCAAATGGCGGTGCGGGTAAATTCAGGGAGCAAATAAAGCGTTTAATGATTCATTCAATATTGGATTAACCTGAAATCATCATATTTTTCGGGAACATGTACTATAACAATAGAGTTGCAGAGATTAATGATTAATTACCCGATCAAATGAAAAAATATATTGCGATAATATTGGTTGCCGTTTTTATGGCAAGTTGTGCTGCTTTGAGAGATTTTGCTGATACAAGACGCCCCACTCTTCAGTACAATAGTATGAGTATTCAAAGTATTGATTTTAACCGGGCAGTTGTTCAATTTCATTTCGATGTGAATAATCCAAACCCTGTTGGTTTAACAGCGGATCGTTATTCCTATGAATTTTTCATTAATGAAAATTCATTTCTTTCCGGCTCCCAGGATCAAAATGTGCGTATTAGCCGGGAGAGCGTCAGTACATTGAGTGTACCGGTAACATTGAGTTTCTCTGATATCATCAATTCGTTCGGTTCACTTATTGGAAGTGAATCCTTTGCATATCGAATCAATACTGAGGTACAATTTGATATACCCGGCCTCGGTGTACAGAGGCTTCCTGTGAGTGCTTCGGGTGAATTACCAATACAGAGAATGCCAAGGATTGAACTTGCCGGATTGGATGTTAGAAACCTTTCACTTGCCGGAGCTGAGTTAGAGGTGGCTTTCCGGGTTGCCAATCCCAACAGATTCGGTATCTCCATGTCGAATGCTGCATATATTCTCCAGGTGAATGGCAGGGATTGGCTCGATACCCGGATTACTGACACTATTCGGCTTGGAGCTTCAGATAGTGATATCGTTCGAATACCCATACGATTAAACGCTACTCAAATGGGGTCGGTTCTGATTGACCTTATGGCGGGGAGGTCAGAGTTTGACTATAATTTGTCAGGATCGGCAAACATATCTGCCGATATTGAAGGATTTAGCGGAGGCCAAAATTTGCCATTCGATCTTAGTGGCCGCTTTTCAACAGATTAGTAGAATTCCCAGTATTTCTGCACAACGATTTTTGATGTCGTATTTCTGATAATTGGCAGAATCTCTGAATGCCCTTATATCCTCGTAAAAAAAGGCCAATCTCTCAAATCTATCATACGTATGGCTTTATTAGTGAACTGTCCAAAATTATTAAGGATTAGTGCGGCTTTTAACATTAAAATTTCTTAATAAATAGAATATTATGTAAATTTCCCATACAACAAGTGGGGTACAATATTGAAGGGTCCGAATAACATGTCATACTTCGTGCTTGTTTTGATAGGTTGTGTAATACTATCTGGGAAAAATACAAGTACAATTGCAAAATCAGCTTATTCCGATATAGAATTAAGTAAATCGGAATATATCATTAAAAGAGAGATCAATACCGAGAATGGTTTGCCTGCCAACGGCGTAAGTATGATAATTCAGGATTCAAAAGGATATATATGGGCTCCTACATTCAACGGATTAGTTCGGTATGGCGGAAAAAGAATTGTTACATACAATTCCGTGAATGTGCCCGGTTTGGAAACCAATAGATTTACATCTGTAATGGAAGACCGGCATAGCAGGATTTGGGCTGGCCTTGAGTATAGCAGCTTTGTAATGTTCGATGGAAATAAAACCAAGGTATACAGGCTCGATCCGGATATTGCTGAAACAAACACCTACATAACCAGTTTATTTATTAATGGAGAGGAGGGGATCTGGATAGGTACAAATTCTGGTTTGTACTATTATCATAACGGAAATTATTCAAAAATTGATGGAATGCCTCGCGCCGCTGTTCAAAGTATCACTGAGATTAATGGTGAAATATATGTGTTGTTTGAAAATTCATTATTTGTCAATAACAACAGTAGCCAAAACTTTAAAAAAATATTAGAAGTATCAGATAACAACATCCATCACAGTTCAGGATTTATCATAACTGAATTTGATGTTATTTACAGGTTTTGGAATATCTATTCGATAGATGACAGATATATGGTGGTTCATGAAAATGGAATATTTTCATTTAATGATGATGGATATGAGATTCATTTATACAACTGGCAGCTTAATCAATCAGCACTACACGGTGTTATAAAAAACGAAGAGTTGATATATGTTTACGGTGCCGACGGGCTGTATGAGATAGAAAATTTTTATGGAGAAAGCAGGAGTGCGAAGCAATTATCGGATATCCGAATAACCTATATGACGATTGATCTTGAGGGCACAATTTGGGTATCAACGTTTGCTCAGGGTATTATTCAAATGATAAGTACACCGGTTAATCAGGGCAATAAATTTCAGCTTATAGCAGGTGTACCGGTTACTGCGATGATGGAAGACAGCAAGAGCAACCTGTGGATGGGGACGAATTGTGACGGGCTTTACAAATTTTCTGGCACAGAAACAAAACGTTTTGGTGCTGCAGAGGGTATCGACAATGTTTGTGTATGGTCGGTTTTTGAAGATTCTAATGGAACAATCTGGGCTGGAACCTGGGGTGGCGGTGTTTATTATTATACTCTTGATGCAGATAAATTTGTACGCTTTCAAACTGATGAAATGAAAGATGCTAATGCGATATTATCCGTCTTTGAAGATTCAAATGGAAATTTATGGTTCGGTTCATTTGACAGAGGATTAATCAAGTATGATGGCAGAACAACGGAAATTATAAAAAATAAAGATGATGAGAATCTTAGTGCTGTCCGAATGATTTTTGAAGATCACACGAAAACACTTTTATTTGCAACTGATAGAGGTATCGGATATTATGATGGAGAGAGAATCATAAAACCCGAAGAGTTAAATCAACTCCAAAACAGAAATTATAGGGTAATCAAAAAAGATAATGAGGGTCGTTATTGGTTTGGCAGTTATGGAGGGGGAATATTTATTTACTCACCAGGAAATAGTAGCAGAAAAATTACAACGGAGAACGGCTTATTTGATAACACAATTTCTCAATTACAATTCGACTCTGCTAATAATGTTTGGATAGCTGGGAACATGGGAGTTTTCTTTATCAGTTCTGCGGAGATCAGTCGGTTTATGAGTTTTGAGATTGATGAACTGAGTGTATCAAGAATTGGTGTAGCTGAAGGATTGCCAACCCGTGAAACAACAGGAGGTTTTATGCCATCAAGCCATTTCAACCCTGTATCAGGTGAGCTTTTTATTCCGCTTGTACAAGGTATTGCTATGTTGCAAACTGAAAATATGCAGTTAAACAAGCAACAACCTGCTATACTACTCGAAGAAATTGAGATAAATGGTGAGGTTTATTCATCTGGCGATATCAGGGAAATACCATATGGAGCTAACAGAGTCATCTTTAAATTTGACGTACTTAGTTTTAAAAATCCTGAATATGTTCAGATTCATTATAAAATGACAGGTATTGACAGCCAATGGCAGAACGCATCGGATTCAAGAGAAGCAATTTATACCACAATGCCCAGCGGTGAATATCAATTACTTGTTAAAGCAACAAATAATGACGGGTTCTGGTCTGATGAAATATTACTACATACCATTACGGTAACTCCGCCATTCTGGCAAAAACTTTGGTTTATCCTATCGATAATCGCTCTGCTTGGGGCTGTTATATTTGGTATTTATCAATACAGATTGAGAAATATCAGGAAAATGAATGTCACATTACAGAAAAAAGTATTCGAGCAAACTTTAGAGTTGCGGCAGTCAAATGAGGAGTTAAAAGAGTTGATTGATGAAAAAATTAAGCTCCAAAGAGTTCTTGCCCACGATTTAAGAAATCCGTTTACGGCTATTTTGGGCTATATGGAATTGCTTAAAAGTAATTATGAGAAGGAACAAAATCAGGAGAATATTGAAATCATTGATATGATACTTTATTCCGGGAAGAATACTTTAAACCTTTTGGAAAATCTGCTTCAATGGTCTATATCAAGAAGTGGCGCACTTAAAATTGACATTAAACCCAGTAATATTCAATTCCTTGTTGATGAGGCACTTGAAAGTACTGAAGCACAGGCTGCATTTAAAAATATCAAAGTGATTTCACATATTTATGATCCGATTTATGTCTTGGCTGATAACAACATGATTAAGACTGTTTTGAGAAATCTTATCTCAAATTCTATAAAATTCTCAGCTCAAAATGAAAATATAGATATTTACTGCACTGATCATAATTCGGATATCATTATTTCAGTTTCAGATAATGGAATCGGGATAAGTGAAGATAAAATACGCGAATTATTTTCAACAGAAAAAGTAGTTACCAAAGTTGGTACATCGGGGGAGAAAGGTATTGGAATCGGCCTAAAAATATGCAAAGAATTTATTGACAAACACGATGGTATCATTTGGGCCGAGAATAACTCACACAGGGGTACAGTATTTAAATTTTCATTGAAAAAGGCCTCAGTACTCGCAGAAGTGTGATAATACAGCGCAAAATAAGCAATGTATCCTTTAACCGATTACCCATAAAAGTAAACCAAGATCATAGTAGATAAAACATTGCCTTCAGTTGATATTTTATAAAAAAAAAATGATTATGGAATACTTTTGGCAATTGCACTGTTGTTAATAGTGATCATAACTTATTTTTTTAAAAGTACATCTGTAAAGAACAGGACATATACTTTATTTTTAATAGGTTAGTTTCACTTAAACTTTCTGCCAATACTTCTTGCTCCAAATGAAAGATCTAATTAACTCTCAGAAATCAATAAGTTTAATACTTTTTTTCATCATTCCTTTTACAGCTTGTTCCGAAGCCATAGAGATCGAGGAAGAGATCGGGTACAACCAAAATAACGACACGGAAGATACATTTGGATCTGATTTTTATTTTCCTTTGTCTTCCGATTTAGGACAACTTTATGAAACAGAAGAATTAAATTTTTATGTACAAACAGTAGTATCAGGAGTAAGAGTGCCGTGGGGCATGGCGTTTCTTCCAGACGGTACGATGCTTATTACTGAGCGCGATGGCAATATATGGCTTGTAAGCGAAGGGAGGAGGGTAAACGAACCGGTAGGGGGCGTTCCCCAGGTTTTTGCACAAGGACAGGGTGGGCTGCTGGATATCGAGATTCATCCCAATTATGAAGAAAATGGCTGGATTTATATCAGTTATTCAAAGCCGGGTTCAGGCGGTGCGCACACGGCTGTTATGAGAGCCCGCTATGATGCAAACAACCATACACTGACGGATCAGGAAGACATTTATGTTGGCCATCCTATGACAAGCGCCAGGCATCACTTCGGTAGCCGTATTGCTTTTGATCCCGAAGGTTATCTTTTCTTCGCAATCGGCGACCGCGGGTCCATGCACACAGCACAGGATATTACCAATTCAAACGGGAACCTTTTCAGGATTTTTGATGACGGCAGTATTCCGCCGGATAATCCTTTTGTTGGCAGAGATGGCCTTGATGAGATTTATGCCTATGGGCTAAGAAATATTCAGGGAATGGCCGTTCATCCGGAAACAGGGGTGATTTGGACAAACCTGCATGGCCCGAGGGGCGGCGATGAATTAAATGTTCACGATAAACCGGGCGCCAATTACGGCTGGCCGGAAATTACTTATGGAATAAATTATAACGGAACAATCATAACCGAGCACACAGAAAAAGAGGGAATGGAACAGCCGGTAATGCACTGGACGCCCTCAATCGCGCCATCTGGAATGGACTTTGTAACGAGTGACAAATATCCCGGATGGAAAGGTAATATTCTGAATGGTGCTCTCGCTTTTCAGCTGATTTCCCGTATTGTGGTTGATGGAGATCAGTTTGTGCATGAAGAAAGATTTCTGGAGGGGATTGGCAGGATCAGGGATGTTCGCCAGGGCCCTGATGGTTATATCTATTTCAGCAATGAATCGAATGGTACGATAAACAGAATTATTCCTGCCAATCAGTAATTATAGTCCTTTAAGGAAATAGCCAATTTCAGTTTAATTTGTTGTGTCAATCCAGCTCTTTAATAGCAGAGGCCAGTTCCTGGAGTGATTTTTTCGCATCGCCGAAAAACATCTGATTCTTTTCATTGTAAAAAAGGTCATTATCAATGCCTGCGTAGCCTGGGTTCATGCTGCGTTTGAATACGATTGTGCGTCGAGCTTCATCAACATTCAGTATGGGCATTCCGTAAATAGGACTTCCAGGTGTGGTTTTTGCGGCTGGGTTCACAACATCGTTTGCACCGATGATTAAAACCACATCTGTGGTGGGAAAATCCGGATTAATCTCATCCATATCTTTAAGCTGATCATAAGGTACATCGGCTTCAGCAAGCAATACATTCATGTGGCCCGGCATACGCCCTGCAACCGGGTGTATTCCATATTTTACAGTAACACCGCGCTCTTCGAGCAGGCTGGCAACCTCTTTCAGAGCATGTTGTGCCTGTGCAACAGCAAGTCCATAGCCAGGTGCTATCACCACTTTTTTGGCATAGGCACATTGAATGGCTACATCATCAGGAAATGTTTGCTGAATTGATTTGTCTGTGTCTCCTGTATCAACTAAACCAGTCGCATCACCGCCAAAGGCGCCAAAGAGAACATTTGGAAGAGTGCGATTCATCGCTTTACACATTATGTTTGTAAGTATCAGGCCTGCTGCACCTACAAGGGCACCGCTGATGATCAAAAGATTATTGCCCACAACAAATCCGGCCATAGAAGCTGCAATTCCGGAATAGGAATTCAGCAGAGATATTACAACCGGCATGTCGGCACCGCCAATCGGAAGAACTGTGAGTATACCAATAAGCAAAGCGAGGCCAAACAGAAGCCAAAATACAAGCTGGTACTCCGGGTCTACGGCGAACCATATGATAAATGCAAATGCAACGAATGTTAAAACAAGATTGATAATGTTTTGCCCCGGCAAGGCGATTCGTCCGCCTCCAACATATCCACTAAGTTTTCCGAAAGCTACGAGACTGCCGGTGAAAGTGATGGATCCAATAAGGATACTAAGGCCAATGGTTACAAGGCTTTGAATATCGAAAAAAAGAGGGTCCATACGGCTGAACTCACCCCATGCAACAAGGGCGGAGGCACCACCGCCAGAACCATTGAAGAGGGCAACCATCTCAGGCATTGCTGTCATTTGTACTTTTTTCGCAGCAAAAATACCGATTACCGCCCCGATCAGTACTCCTGCAATGATAAATTCGAAGCTGATAATTTCACGATCGAATAGTGTTACAACCACACCAAGAAGCATTCCAAATGATGCATATTGATTGCCTGAACGTGCCGTTGCAGGTGAATTCAAACGCTTAATACCGACGATAAAAAAACCGGTAGCAATCAGGTATGCAATCTGAATCGCATTAGGGATATATTCCTGGATGAATTCTGGCAAAAACTGACTCATTGCTCATCCTCCTTTTTTTTCTTGAACATTTCCAGCATTCGGTCGGTAACCATAAAGCCCCCTGCAACATTGATGGTGGCAAATATAATGGCAGCCAAACCTATCCATTGTGAGTAAACACTTTCAGAACCGCCGGCAATAATTAATGCTCCTATGAGTGTTATTCCTGATATTGCATTTGCCCCAGACATCAACGGAGTGTGAAGGGTTGGCGGAACCTTTGAAATAAGTTCAAAACCGATAAAAGCGGCAAGTACAAAGATGAAAAGGTTAAAAATGAGATCTTCCATAGTTCAGGGGTGAGTCATGAGTAGTAAGTAGTGAGATGTTTTATCGTTTTACATGAATATAAATGCAAGAATATATTACTCTTGTACCGGTATTGGCAGTATAGTTAACTATTTTCAAGAACAAATGGTGATATGATATCTCCTTCGTGTGTAATTGTGGCATTCACAATGATTTCATCATCAAAATTGAAATTTGGGCTTCCATCCTCAATCAGAAGGGTTAGAAATGACAAAATATTTTTTGAGTAAAGTTTACTGGCATGGTAAGCGAGAGAGCTTGGAAGGTTAAGGGGGCCAGCTACGTAAACGCCATTATGATGAATCGTTTTACCCGGCTTGGTAATCTCGCAATTACCACCCTGTTCAGCTGCAATGTCTACCACTACAGATCCGGGATTCATATCCTCCACCATTTCACGGGTTATCAGCAGGGGTGCAGGCTTGCCCGGGATAAGAGCTGTGGTGATGACAATATCCGATTTTTTTACATGTTCGTGAATCACTTCACGCTGTTTTTCCTTGTTTCTGTCTGATAACTCTTTGGCATAACCACCAGTGGTTTCAGTGTTCTCTTCTTCAAGGGGTACCTCAACAAATTTAGCTCCCAGACTTTGAACCTGCTCTTTAACAACCGGTCGAACATCAAATGCTTCCACAACGGCACCAAGACGCTTGGCAGTGGCTATAGCCTGCAAACCGGCAACACCCGCACCAAGTACCAGTACCTTTGCAGGGGGTATTGTGCCTGCAGCAGTCATCATCATTGGCATATATTTGTCCAGAATATCTGCGCCAATCAGAACTGCTTTATATCCCGCAATATTGCTCATGGATGAAAGGGCATCCATAGATTGAGCCCGGCTGATTCTCGGGATGGTATCCATCGCCAGGGAAGTGATTTTTCTGAGTTTCAGGTGTTCAACATAACTCCTGTTCTGTAATGGCCAGATAAAGGACACCAGAATAGCCCCGGGTTTCAGGTTATTGATTGTCTCTTTATCAGGCGCCTGTACAGCCAGAAGTATATCACAGGAATTGATTACTTTGATTCGGCTGTTTTCTATTGCGGCGCCGGAAGAAAGATAATCCTGATCCGTATAACTCGATGCCATACCTGCCCCGCTTTCTACTGTCACAGTGAGGCCCATCGCGGTTAGTTTTTGAGAAATCTCGGGGGTAAGAGCAACACGCTTCTCATTGTGCCCGGTTTCTTTACATACTCCAATAATCAAATTATTCCTCCATTGTCATGGTTTGCATAAACATAGCGAATTCTGAGAATTTTGCAACATTGTTCATGAAATGGAAGCGTTTTTAATTTTTTTGTTTGTAAAGTTTTAAAAAAGCTATAGACCTTATAGAGAATAGTGACCATATCATGCCATGTTTTTTCTTACTTTTATATCAGAATTAATTTAAAAATAGAACAGATATGAAAGATATTGAAGGAAAAACATTTGAGGTTGTGATTATTGGATCAGGCCCTGCAGGTTTAACTGCCGCATTGTATGCTGCAAGGGCCGATCTTAAACCGATTGTTTTTGAAGGCCCTGAGCCTGGTGGGCAACTGATGCAGACTACAGACGTTGAAAATTTTCCAGGTTACCCAACTGGAGTGCTTGGCCCGAAAATGATGCAGGATTTCAGGGAACAGGCGATGAATTTTGGCGCTGACTGCCGGTATGGATATGTGACGGATATTGATTTCAGCAAACGGCCATATAGGGTTACCGTCGATGAAGAAACTGTTGTTTATGCCAAAACAATTATTATTTCAACAGGTGCATCCGCAAAATGGCTCAATTTGCCAAGTGAACAACGGTTGCGCGGTAAAGGTGTAAGTGCATGTGCTACATGCGATGGTGCCTTCTTCAGGAATCAGCATGTTGTTATTGTAGGCGGGGGCGATACAGCCATGGAAGAAGCCACTTTTTTAACAAAGTTTGCCAGCAAGGTGAGTGTTATTCACCGGCGCGATGAGCTGCGTGCATCAAAAGCCATGCAGAAAAGGGCATTTGAAAATGAGAAGATTGAATTCATATGGGATTCAGCACTGGAAGAGGTTCTTGGTGATCAGGTTGTTGAGGGGGTAAAAGTTAAAAATCTGAAAACCGGAAACATTACCATGCTCGAAGATGTAACAGGGGTATTTGTTGCCATAGGACATAAACCGAATACAGACTTGTTCAAGAACGTGCTAACAATGGATGATGTAGGATATATCATTACCAAAGGCCAGTCCACCGAAACCGATCTGCCCGGCATTTTTGCAAGCGGGGATGTAATGGATCCGGTATATCGCCAGGCTGTTACCGCTGCAGGTACTGGCTGCCGGGCTGCGCTGGATGCAGAACGGTTTCTTTCTGAACATGCTGATGAACTTGCCATTGTTCAGGATCATGTAAAATCATAGATCCAAATCAGGAAGATTATCTTTACTGAAATGATGAAATAATTGCTCTTTAATGATTTGAGCAGGAAGAGGATGCTGGATGCTGGCAGATAATTTTATTTAAGTTAATTATTGAAAAGTAATTCAGGTTTTGGGGTTCAAATTCTTACCCCGTTTGATACACGGGTTTTATCAAGAAACAATAGCTGAATAAAGTAACTCGAAACCAGCATCCGGATAACTTTGAACCTGAAACCTGAATCCCGTATCCCGCATCCGGATATCACTTATTCTTTCCTACCGTTTTGTCAGTCTCACTATCATTTGAATCGGCTTCATCTACCTCATCTTCATCTTTAATTTCGATGACTTCAGCCTGAACTTCATATTCATCTTTATCTTGCTCAACTTCTCGTTCGATAATAACAGATACATCATTTGCAACAAGCAACAGAGTAGTAATAGCTGTTATAACAGGAGCATAAAAAACAAAAAAAGTTAGCCCTGCAGCTCCGATTGTTAATTGGCTTTGGAATAGAATTTTCCCGTTTTTGTTTTTGACAATAACCCTTCTTGCATTTCCTTCTTTCAAGATTTTTCTGATCTGGTTAATCACCTCATCAACGGTTCCCTGAATCTCCTCGAGAATGGTTTTTGACTGCTTTTCCATGATTGAATCGTTTTTTTTAAAATTTTTTGTAAGGAATTCACTTTTCATAGTTCATACTACGAGAAGCCATATAAAAAAGATACAGATAAAACATGCTTTCAAGAGTATTTTGCGCCTCTACAATCGGAGTAGATGCGAGATTGATTGAAGTCGAGGTAAATTTGAGCGGAGGTGTACCCAAATATTTTCTCGTCGGCCTTCCCGATCGTGCAGTAAGCGAATCAAAAGACAGAATTGATGCTGCACTGAAAAATGTTGGTGCTTATTTCCCAAGAGGAAAAATTACAGTAAATCTCGCACCGGCCGACCTTCCCAAAGAGGGGAGTGCATTCGATTTGCCGATTGCAGTAAGCCTTCTTGCAGTTTCAGGACAAATTGAAACCGATAAACTTCACAAATCCCTGATACTTGGTGAGTTAGCTTTGGACGGAAAACTGAGGCCTGTAAAAGGGGTATTACCAATGACTGTGGAAGCAAAAAGAAGAGGTAAAGAATATGTTCTGGTTCCGAGAAGTAATGGTGCAGAAGCGGCAGTGGTAGATGGTATCAAAGTTATTGGATTCGACAACCTTCTGGAAGTCATGGAATGGTTTCAGGATCACAGCCGCATGCAGCCCATTGTTGCAGACCTTAAATCACTCTTTCAGAAAAACGGAGAGGCAGAGTTACTGGATTTTGAAGATGTAAGAGGGCAGGAAAATGTTAAACGGGCCCTCGAGGTAGCTGCTGCCGGTGGGCATAATGTGATTATGGTAGGCCCCCCAGGTTCAGGAAAAACAATGATGGCAAGGAGAATCCCGACAATATTGCCGCCACTTACACTTAATGAAGCGCTTGAAACTACAAAAATCCATTCGGTGGCAGGCCTGATGGAACCGGGAAATTCACTGGTTACAAACCGACCGTTCAGAAGCCCTCATCATACTGTTTCTGATGTGGCTCTGGTTGGAGGGGGCAGCATTCCGATGCCCGGTGAAATTTCAATGGCCCACAATGGTGTCCTTTTTCTTGATGAACTGCCAGAATTCAAAAGAAGTGCGCTTGAAGTTATGAGGCAGCCTCTTGAAGACGGGTGCGTGAGCATATCACGGGCTCGTATGAGCGTAAACTATCCAAGCCGGATTATGCTGGTGGCATCCATGAATCCTTCACCAACCGGTGACTGGCATGATCCAGCCGATGAAAACGGAGCCACAAATATTCAGATGCAACGATATTTGAGCAAAATCAGCGGCCCGCTGCTCGACAGGATCGATCTCCATATCGATGTTGATAAAGTGAGTTTTGAAGAACTGTCGGCCAAAACGAAAGGTGAAAGCTCAGCAAAAATCAGAGACCGTGTTGTTGAGGCAAGAGAATGGCAAAGCAGAAGATTCCTGGGTATGAGTGGTGTTTACTGTAATGCCCAAATGAGTACAAAACTGGCCAGAAAAATTTGCAGAATCGATGAGGCTGGTGAACAGATGCTGAAAAAAGCCATGAATACACTTGGCCTATCGGCAAGAGCATTCGACCGGATTTTAAAAGTATCACGTACCATTGCAGATTTGGACCGGTCAGAATCAATAAAATCGAATCATATTGCGGAAGCAATTCAGTATCGAACACTCGACAGGGAGGGTTGGCTGGGTTAAAAACAACCACTAACTTCCATGAAACTTTATCAGAAATTGCCAGTATGATGAATAAAAAAGTCAATGAACCGGGAATATCAGACATACTGGAAAGGAAATTGGGTATTTACCCTTCCGTTTATTCTGCTGCTTCTCTACCTCTTTTTATAGCGAACAGAACGGTATAATTATATCCTTTCGATTAGCCAATTTGGTGATAGCTTGATCACCCATGCAATTAACCGCCAGCGGCGTGTGATGTACGAGATCTTTTTTTTCTTTTCAATATCAATCAGCATTTGACGGACAGCTTTATCTGTATTGGCAACCCAGAACATTCCTTTTTTTCCTTCAGTCATTTCACTTTCAACAAAGCCAGGTTTCACATCTGTTATAGTGATATCATAATCAGAATGATAACAGCGGTTTCTGTATCCTTGCATATATGTTGAGATAAAGGCCTTTGAAGCCGAATATGGAGCAGCACGCGCCGACCCAAATAATGCCGCAATTGAAGAGATTCCAACGATATGGCCGTGTCCTTGTTGCCGAAAATATTGAAATGCTTCACCAAATAAATTGACAAATCCGCTCACATTTACATCGATGATTTCCTGTTCCATTGAACTGATCGAAGAAGCAGGATAGTTGGATATGCCAGAGTTTAGTACAATAATATCCATGCCTCCCATTTCATTGATAAGTGAATGAAGAATAATACTGGCATTCCCGGGCTCAACGACATCCATTTGGCGGAAATAGAATTCTTCTCCAAGTTGTTTTTGAAGTTCTTCCAACCTTTCGACACGCCGGCCTGTTCCGCCTACTATGTAACCCTTCCCATGCGCCTGGCGTGCCAGGGAAGCACCGATGCCTGAAGTGGCACCGATAATGATTATTCTTTTTTTCACGAAAAGGAGATGTTCAGGATTTTACAAAAGCAGGTAGAACCGATGGGTAACGGAATTTGAGCCATTCATATCCACCAAATAATAGTGCTGAATAGATAACATTTCCTGCAATGGTATAATGGAAAAAAGGGATGGCTGCTACATAACATGTTACTAGTCCTTCAAGAGTAGGCGGGTACATCGGGCTGGTAACCCAAACACCGAAGTTGCTTATCACATAAAAAATTACTGACGCACCAAGAGCGCCACCAAGCACCCGGCCAAAGGTCACTTTTTTCAAGAGAACATAACCGAGAAGTACAATCATAATTACACTTCCGTAAAGGTATAGAAAACCACCTGTGAGCCAGGTGAAACCATCAAAATATGCTGTATAGACAATGTTGTTGAGGTATAGGTCACTCAGCCAAAGTGCAGCAAGAGGAACAATCAATGCCCATTTTTTATCTGAAAAATATGCGGCTCCAAAAAGAGCAATTGCCCCGATTGGTGTGAAATTATAAGCATGCGGTAATAATCGTGAAAGAACGGCAAATAGAATAAAACCGCCTAAAATGTAAATCGATTTCTTTGACATTGTAACTTGTGGCTTTTGATTGTTGCACTAATATAAGAGTTGAGAAACAAAAGTGTGAAGAAGAATTGTGTACATTTTGTGGTGACACAAAATTATTGAGAGTGGTATTGTGAATGTTCACCTTTTAAATGGGCAAAAAAAAGCCGTACCCATAAAATGAGTACGGCTGAAGAATCTAAAAGCGGTTGATTTAACTGGTCAGTATTTATCGGTTTGTGGTAAGTTCAAGATTTATTCGAATATTAACCCTGTCGCCAACTACAGCTGTGGCGGCCCAGTCTCCGACACCAACCCCGTATTCAGTTCTCATGAGATTGGTTTCGGCAACAATACCGGCTACAACCACATTTTCACGCATCGGATGATTCATTACACCAAGCAGTTCAAAAGGAAGTTCAAATTCACGGGTTACATCACGAATGGTTAATTCTCCTTTGGCAACAAACTGATTGTTTCCCGTTTGCTCTATTGTTCTGCTTTGAAAAGTGATATTTTCCCACTGAGCAGTATTGAAGAAATCTCCAGACCGGAGATGATTATCGCGGCGCTGATTTCTGGTATTGATACTTTCCACGGGAATAGTAACCTCTATGCTGCTGCCGGCAAGGTTTTCCGGGTCAAAAAATATTTCTGCAGAATAGTCATCAAAATTACCGTCAACAGGTGTAAAGAAGTGATTGATGGTAAAGTTAACAGCACTATGCGAACGGTCGATATTCCATGGAGTTGCTTTATCATCATTTTGGAATGTGAAAGCAAATGCTGATGAGGAAAAAATAAAAAATGCAATAGTAAAGATTGCACCGAGTAGTCTTTTTGTTTTCATATGTAGTATTGTGTTTGGTTATCTGGTTCATAACTAACTTGTATTTTCAAACGTTCCGGATGCGAGATTTCAATTCTTGATTATATATAACATTGGTGCATTATTATGAAAGAGTTGCTCAGTATTTGTGATCACATCTGTCCCCTTGTGCCTATGGCACAACGTTTAAAATAAATTTTGAATTACCCGTAAGGGATCTCCCTGCTAAAGGGCAGCCCTATAGCCACGTTTGGAGATCCCGGCTTATCTTTGTGAGATTTTCCCTGTTGTGAGATAACTTGCTTTGATAAATGGCAAGTGGTGCAAAGGCCGGGATGACGGGGTTTATCTGCGCCGCCAGGTGGCACCAAGTGGACAGCTGTGATTTGTGATCAAAAACAATCTGCAGGTATACAGAAACGCCATAACTTATTGGCATCTTCACCGGCATAATCAATGCCAATTCTTTTTGTTTGTTCAATACTGTCGGTATTAATATCTATTTGCCTGTCCTCAATCCAAATGGGTGGTTTTAACAGTGAAACGGCATTGAGATCCGTGGTTATTCCCAGTGCCTGGGTCAGCTTGCCCGGCCCATTGGCCAGATTGGTTGTATTTATTTTGTCTCTCCGTTTCATCATAATTTCAATGCCATCAACCGGGCGAATTGCACGGATCAATACTGCATCTGCCAATCCCTCCTTATTGGTTACAACATTCAGAAGATGATGTATGCCATAACAGAGATAGATATACGCAACACCGGGTCTTCCGTACATTACCTCGGTTCTTGCTGTCCGGAGCCCATTATTGGCATGGCATGCTTTGTCATTGCGACCTGAGTAAGCTTCAGCTTCCGTAATGATGCCGGCAGTTAACTTGTTGTCAATGGTACTGCATAAAACCTTGCCAAGCAGCATCCGGCTTATTTCTACAACATCCGAACCGTTATAAAAGGATTCCGGTAGCAATTTTCCCTGAGTTTTCATTGCTAAGAGATAGCAGTATACGGGTTTTTTTCGATAGCCGGTGCGTTGCGCAAATAAACATCCTGATATGCCCTGGCCAGAATGGATGTGAACACAAAAAGTGCTGCAGCATAAAATGCCCAGAAAGTTATAATAAGAAGTGCAGCGTAACCCTGGTAGAAAAACCTGTATGCTGTGAATGCGTATTCAAGGTAAATGCTTATTCCATATCTGCCCAATTCAAAGAGAATGGTGTAGGATAAAGCAGCGACAAGTGCAACACGTATATTCAGCCTTCCCTCACTGATGAATCGATAAATCACAAAAAAAAGCAAAAAGGTAAACGTCAGCGGAATAAATCCTGTCAGCCAATCAGACAACCAGCTGAGTTCGATCACGATTTCTGTAAAAGGCACATTGTACTCATCAAAACTGAAAAATGAAATTATTGAGACGGCCATCGTAAAAATGATGAAAACAGCACCAATGATTCCGAATGCAAAAAAATTGTATATAAATTCCATTGCCGGGCCTTTCCTGTCTTTTATATCAAACACCAGAAAGAGAACATGTTTTAGTGAATGGAGCAATCCCTGTGCAAAAACAATCAAAATAATCAGCCCTGTGATTCCAAAAATCTGCCTTGCTCCGATGAGAGGATCGAGCATGGCTTCAATTGTTACAGCACCTTCAATGATATCGCCAGCCTGTGATTCGTACGCAAACGATGGAAGCAATTCCCTGCCATAGCGAACTAATTCGTCAAAGGCAGCATCAATGGAAAGGATATAACCCAGTACGGAAATGAGGATCAGCGTGAACGGAATCGCGCAAATAAAGAGGTTAAATGTTATGGCCGACGCGTTAAATAATACATCTTTCCTGTATAACAGAGTGCCTACGCGCTTCCAATAGAGTACTATGTTTTTCTTAACTAATTCACTCATATATCAGGAAAAATAAGTTGATCAGAATTGAAAGCAAAATGACCTTTTTATTGAATCGAAAAGCAGAATCTGTTAGTATCATTGTGTATGTTTGGAGAGTGATGTTGCTTGGTGAAAACAGGATTGATGAATGAAGTTATAATGGCCATATTTGAAAAAAGCGGAATGTTTTTATAGAAACCATCATGAGTATAAAGAAAAAGCAGACGCCGCTGATGCGGCAATATTTTGATATTAAAGAGAAACACCCGGGCACTATTCTGCTGTTCAGGGTCGGGGATTTTTATGAGACATTTGCAGATGATGCTGTGCTGATAAGCAGAGAACTTGGTATTACACTTACAAAAAGAAATAATGGGGGCGATCAAACCCCACTGGCCGGATTTCCCTTTCATGCAGTAGACACATACCTGCCCAAACTTGTGAAAAGGGGATACCGTGTTGCGGTCTGTGAACAAACCGAAGATCCTGAAACAGCAAAAAAAGCCGGAAAAAAAATTGTTAACCGTGAGGTTACGGAGATCACAACTCCTGGGGTTACTTTGTCGGATAAGCTGCTCGACCACAACCGGAATAACTATATCGCTTCGGTTTACTTTGCAGGAGGAACAGCCGGTGTTGCTTTTTCTGATATATCGACTGGTGAATTTGCGCTCAGCCAGATCTCAAAATCCGAACTGGATTCCTTGCTGCAATCCCTTCAGCCATCTGAGGTTTTAGTACAGAAAAAACTTAAGAATAATTTACCTGAAGTCCTGAGCCGATACAATATTACCTTCATAGACGATTGGGTTTACGATGGTAATTATGGTTATAAACTTCTTACCGATCATTTTAAAACGCACTCTTTAAAAGGTTTCGGTGTGGAAGAACTGGAGATTTCGCACACCGCCGCAGGTTCACTGCTTCACTATATGCAGGAAACCCAGAAATCTTCTTTAGGACATTTGAGACGTTTGTATGCCTATGAAAACAGCGATTATATGTCGCTTGATGGATCCACAAAACGGAATCTGGAATTGGTTGCAACGATGCAGGAGAGCGGTACAGACGGAACCCTTGTCTCTATTCTTGATGATACGGTAACAGCTATGGGCGGCCGGTTACTGAGAAAGTGGATCATGCGCCCGTTGAAAAAAATTAAGCCGATCGGTGAGAGGCTGGAAGCAGTGAGATGGCTATGTGAGCATCACGAAAGGCGGAATGAATTGCGCGAGGAGATGGAACAGATTGGAGACCTGGAACGCCTCATTAGCCGCATCAGTGTAGGCAGGACGAACGCACGCGACCTTAAACAGCTTCAGCTTTCCCTGTCTCAGATTCCCCGTGTAAAAATCCAGCTTTCACAAACCGATAACCCGCTGTTAAACTGGATTAACGGAAGGCTGAAACTACTTATTGAAGTACAGGAGCGGATCGAGAGAGCCATCACTGAAGATCCTCCTGCCGGTATTCGGGATGGCGGTATGATTGCCGATGGATTCAACAGCGATCTCGATGAACTTCGCGAAATTGCACGGAATGGAAAGCAATATATTGCACGAATCAAAGATAAACTGGCAAAGGATTCGGGTATACCGTCACTTAAAATTGGTTATAATAAGGTTTTCGGATACTATATTGAGATTACAAATACCCACAAAAATAAAGTGCCCAATTACTTTATCCGCAAACAAACACTTGTTAATTCCGAACGATATATCACACCCGAATTAAAAGAAGTTGAAGAAAAAGTTTTATCGGCAGAAGACAGAAGCAAAACACTTGAGGGCGAGCTTTTTGAAGAACTTCGTTTATATGTTGCCGAGTTCGCTGAGGATGTTCAGCAAATAGCCCAGGCACTTGCAGAACTTGATTGCCTTCAGAGTTTTGCCGAGGTAGCTTTTCGCAACAGCTATGTGCGTCCGGTAATCAATACCGGTGATGTTATCGATGTAAAAAAAGGCCGTCATCCGGTTGTGGAAAAAACGCTGCCGGCGGGTGAACCGTTTATACCCAACGATATCTATCTCGACAATTCAGAATACCAGATATTGATCATTACCGGGCCGAACATGGCCGGTAAAAGCATTATCCTGAGGCAAGCCGGCCTCATTGTTTTAATGGCACAGGTTGGATGCTTTGTTCCCGCTCAAGCGGCTACAATCGGGTTGGTAGACAAAATCTTTACAAGGGTTGGTGCATCAGATAATCTTGCAGCCGGTGAAAGTACCTTCCTGGTTGAAATGAACGAAGCGGCCAATATACTTAATAACGCCACACCAAAATCTCTGATATTACTGGATGAAGTGGGCAGGGGTACCAGCACTTTTGACGGCTTGAGTATTGCATGGTCGCTGTCAGAGTACCTGCACAACAAACCGGAAGTTGCAGCGAAAACACTTTTTGCAACTCATTATCATGAATTAAACGAACTCGAAAGCCGTTACGAACGCATAAAAAACTTCAATGTTGATGTGAAAGAGCATGATGGCAAAGTGATTTTTATGCGAAAACTTGTTCGGGGTGGCTCCGATCACAGCTATGGTATTCAGGTGGCAAATATGGCAGGATTGCCACAGGTGGTCATCAATCGGGCTAAAGAAATACTTGCAAACCTTGAAAGCCATACTCTTGATGTAAGCCATGAAGGAAACGGGGCCGTAAAAAAATCAGTCCTGAAAAAAGAAGCGGCTAAAAAAACCGTTCAAGAGGTGCAGAAACAGCAGCAATTACCGCAAATGACATTATTCGATACCAGAATGGACCCTAACATTGAAACTGTGATAAACAAACTTGAAGCAAGTGATCCCGAAAGAATGACACCCATTGAGGCCCTGCTGCTGCTTAGCGACCTGAAAAGGCTTGTAAAATAATTGTAACTCTGATTTTGATAAATGTTTGAATATATTACGAGTTCAAAAAATTAAATCAGGATTTATATTGAACAGGAATTGAGAAAAATGTTTTTCTTCAGTATCCTTTTATAATAAGCAGTAAACATATGGTGGTGATCACTCAAAACACTTATACTACGAACAAACCCATCAAAACCGAAACTTAAAAGAAAAGAAAATTCACATGGAATACTCACGTCGTTCGTTTTTAAAAAGATCCGGAGCTCTGGCATCCGGCCTGGCTTTAGGGACTCTACCATTCCTAAAATCCTGTGCGCCTGCTGAGGCTTCATACAGTCCCTTCGGTATCCAGCTCTATACGTTGCGCCATGTAATCGGCGACGATCCTCAGGGTGTTATCCGACAGGTTGCTGAATTCGGTTATAATCAAATTGAAAGCTATGAAGGCCAGGCAGGTATATTCTGGGGCATGGGTAATACAGGGTTTAAGCGGTTTCTGGATGACCTTGGCATAGAAATGGTGTCAACGCATGCCAATGTTTTTCAAGGCTATGAACAAAAAGTTGATCAACTTGCAGAAATTGGCGTTCCATACATCGTATGTCCATTTATTGGCGATCAGGGATCGATTGATGCTTACAAAGAGATGGCAGACAGATTCAACAGCCTTGGCGAAATAGCAAATAATGCAGGTATAAAATTTGCATATCACAATCACGCCTATACATTCCATGAGCTGGAAGGTGAAATTCCACAGGAAGTGTTAATGGATAACACCGATCCTAACCTCGTTGAATACCAAATGGACATTTACTGGGTGCATAACGGTGGCCACGACGCATTGGAGTGGGTAAGAAAATATCCAAACAGGTTTACCTCATGCCACGTGAAAGATGCTTCCAATGGCAATGGTGATATGGAGTCTGTTACATTAGGTACAGGTGTAATCGATTACCCCGCAATTTTACCGGTAACACGTGAATACGGTATGCAATATTTCCTTGTTGAGCAGGAAGCTTATACTGGTACTACACCGATTGATGCAGTACGTGCAAATGCGGAATTCATGAAAAACCTGGAATTCTAAGTTAATCCTGTATATCGGATTATTTTCATGATCTTTAGTGCTAACTTGAACCTGCACAAGCTAAGCCGGATGCTGATGCTTGGGCAGGTTTTTTTTTGCATTGTATTCACAACATTATACATGAAGCATTCTGCCAAACACATTGCCGATCGTATCCGCCTGATGATTGCAACAAAACAATTTCAGGTTGGAGAAATATTACCATCAACCAGGGAATTGGGCAAACAGCTTGGTACAAGTTTCCACACTGTCAGAAAAGCCTATCACCAGCTCGAAGCTGAAGGCCTGGTATCCGGTGAACAGGGAAGAGGATTTGTGGTTATCAGGCAAAGTACAACTCTTGATAAAACCGAAAGGCTTGAACTTGCTGCTGAAAAAATGCAAACACTTCTTGAAGAGCTAATTGGATATGGCCTTGATGAATCGGAGGTAGAAGCCATTTTTGAAGAAAAAATCAACTTTATGGAATGGCCGGAAAAGATTCAAAGTATCGCTACTGTGGGTGAAACTGACGAACTTGCCAAGTTGCTTTCTGATTCCATTAAAACCCAGATTGGGGTGAAGAGTGCAACACTGAGCATCAAGGATTATGATGAGGCTATACATTTTGATGCGTTATTTGTCCCGATTCAGCTAATCAGTCAGTTTCGAAATTTGGGTGATTCCATCCGCATTATACCCGTTGTTTTTCACTACGATGCGGATGTTTTGCTATCAATTCTTGAGCGTTCCGGAATTGAAGCCATTGGGTTGGTAACGGCAGAAGAGGATACTATTCCAAAGATTATCAATGAATTAAAAACATTATTGAAGTTTGAAGGGGCGTTCGTAGCCGGTGCAACGTATGGAAAATCGCTGCCACTGTTTGTACGAAATACCGACCTTATTGTTTATACACCTGCAAGCGCCCGTCTTATTGAGGACAAAATACCCGAAAAAAACCGTATTAAACTTGAGTATATCATTTCAGAAAAAAGCGCCGAAGCGATCCGGGCAGAATTGTGGGATCAGTGATGGGGGAGTACAAAAAAGTGAAAAGCTGGAGCGAATGCGACAGTACCGATAAGCATGTCGGGATGAAAAGCTGAAGCGAAAATTGAAAAGTGAAAAATATCAATAAACTCATTCAAATGGCTGTATCCGCACTTGAAGCGGAAATAGAAGCAGTACGTGAAAAACCTTCCTCCGATATTCTGCTAAATGGCAAGCGGTTAAAATTATCTGCAAGTGAGCCGGTCCACTATTCATTTGAGTGCCATCAGCCTGCAATCCGTTTTGCAGAACAAATTAAAGCATCATGTGATAATAAAACGTTCACAGTTCAGCCGGTCTCTTATGAAGATAAAACGGTGATTTTACAGTTTCCGGAAAACCTGGGTGAAACAATCAACCGTGCTGAACTTGAATGGGAAAATGATTTTGTACTACAGAGGACTCTATCGGAGATATTGAATCTTGAAGATGCTGATAAAACGATTATGGAAAGGCTTGAGAGGCTTTTTGAACCCGGCCATGAAATGCTGCCTTTTTCAGGGAATATTTTGTTTGATGAACTCAGGAATGAAGCGCAAAAAGATGCCATAGCAAAAGCCATGCAATGCCGTACACTTTTTATTTGGGGTCCTCCGGGTACGGGTAAAACCGCAACACTTGGCTATATCATCGCCAATTATCTGAATCAGGGTAAGCGTGTGTTATTCGCATCCAACACCAACCGTGCTGTAGATGTTGGCCTGCTGAGTGCCTTGCATGCAATCAAAAACCTTGGAATCAGGATACAACAGCATAAAATTACCCGATTTGGGGATACAGCCCTGGATAGTGAGGAGCTTGAAGAAGTTCAGTTTGATAACCAAAATGAAAAAATAATCGGGGAACGGAAAATTGAAGCAGCAGAATGGATTGAGTTGCTGAGCAAGCGTGAAAAAATTGCAACATCAATCAAAAAAAGGCTTGAAACCGGAAAAAAGGCCACTTCAAACCAGGAGCTGGAATTCAAATTGTTGGAGCAGAAGATTCAGGATAATGGAGGCCTTGAAGCTCTTGAGAACCGGTTATCAGAACTCACAGAAATTAAAGAGCGGAGAGAATTATGGAAAAAACAGCTTGTGGCGACAACCCTGGCAAAGGTATGTACGTCCGACCTTTTTCATGATCTTGATTTCGATGCAGTTGTAGTTGATGAAGGCTCTATGGCAAGTCTGCCGTACCTGATGGTACTCGCATCTCACGCGAAATGGCATATGACAGTAGTGGGCGACCCAATGCAACTCCCGCCAATTGCCCTCACATCCGACCATTCATCACGGGATTTTCTTGAACGTGACATTTTTACAACGGTTTCTGGTGCACAAAACAGTGAAGAGCTTTTTGCCTGGCACGATGATAACCCGGATTTCACCTCATTTTTTGATACACAATATCGCCTTGAATCATCATTGGCAGATGTGATCAGTACGGTTTTTTATGGAGGAAGGCTGAAATCAGGGAAAATGAGTGAAAATCTTCAGCTAATAAATGACCGTGCATTTCACCTTGTTGATACAACAAAGTACGGGCCTTACCTCGAGCAAAAAACCAGAGAAAAAGGGTTTAAACCGGTTAATATTGTGCACCAGGAAGTTACTGAAAGGCTTATCAGAAATATGCAGGGGCGGGGGATCTTCTCGGAGCAGATAGGCGTGATTGTGCCTTTTCGGAGTGCTGTCTATGATCTCAGAGACCGCCTTTTCAATGCAGGAATACGGAATGTTGAGGTGGGCACAATCCACACATTTCAGGGGCGTGAAAAAGATTACATCATTTTTGATACGGTAATGAGCGGTGAACAGCAACGGGGGCAGGTACGCCACTATTCCGTGAGGCCGATGGATGAACAGAAAAATGGCCTGAGTGTACCAAGACTGCTGAATGTGGCTTTTTCACGAAGCCGGAAAGAACTGGTGGTGATTGCGGATATGGAACATATTGAAAAAGTGTATGGCAATAAATTTCTTGGCCGTTTGCTGAAAAGAATGCGATAATTCATCCTGACCCCAACATCAAAAAACATGGTATGTTTATTCGATGACATGAAACAGTTCATCCCCTAATCCAGGCTTCAACACAGATCAACTTTCAGAGTACGGATAAACATACCATGTTTCTCAAGCCGCCATCCCAACATCCTGAGTATGGTATTTCTATAGTTCCCCAAAACCACAATCATCATCAAACCCACTCTCTCGGGTTTTTCAGTACTTCAATCAGCTTCTCCTCTCTGGAGTTTGGTGCAGGAAGAAAATCGTAGTCCCATCGTACACGGGGCGGCAGGCTCATAAAGATTGATTCGATACGGCCATTGGTTTTTAGCCCAAAAAGGGTGCCGCGGTCGTGAATTAGGTTAAATTCCACATACCGGCCTCTTCTTATTTCCTGCCAATAACTTTGGGATGGGTTCCAGGGCTCATGCATCCGTTTTTTTACAATGGGCAGGTAGGCATCGAGGAAGGAGCGTCCTGTATTTTCCGTAAAATCGTTCCAATCGGCCAGTGAGCGCCCGTTGTCTTTACGAAGGTAATCAAAAAAAAGGCCGCCGATACCTCTCGACTCACCACGATGTGTGTTATAAAAATATTCATCGCACTGTTTTTTAAACAGGGGATATAGCTCGCTGCCGTGTGGATCACAAGCCTGCTTTAATACAGTGTGAAAATGCACTGCATCTTCATTCCATAGATAGTATGGCGTTAAATCGGCTCCGCCACCGAACCATGCATCAGACCGCCGGCTCATACCGGCATCATCATACAGCTCAAAATATCTGAAATTGGCGTGTACCGTTGGAACCATCGGGTTTTCCGGGTGGATAACCAGAGAAATTCCGCCAGCCCAGAACCATCCTTCACTAACCTGAAAATGTTTTTTTATCGGTTGAGGCAGCTCTCCATGTACAGTTGAAATATTGACACCGCCTTTTTCAAATACATTACCTTTTTCGATTACACGGGTCGTGCCGCCTCCGCCACCGTCACGTTCCCACTGGTCTTCCCTGAATTTGGATTTACCGTCAATTTCCTCAAGAGCGATGCAGATTTCGTTTTGAAGGCCGCGGATATATTCAGTAAATGATGTTCTGATGTTGCTCATATGGTTTTTTTAAGAGTGCCGGTGAGATATGTCACAAGCCCCGTAGGGGTAAACGAGACGCTTGCGCCATCCTGGTCTGCCATCTGCCATCTGTCGTTTGCCGTTTGCCATCTGCCGTTGTTTAATCCTTCTTCTGATACCCTTTCACCGTATCCACAAAAGCCCTGGCATGATCAACAGGTACGTGCGGCAGGATGCCGTGGCCCAGGTTGGCGATATAACGGTTGGTACCGAATCTGTCGATCATTCTGCGGGTTTTTTGTTCTATTTCGTGAATGGGGGCAAGAAGGTGTGACGGGTCAAAGTTGCCCTGCAGGGTTATTTGATTTCCTGTTTTCTCGCGTGCAAATTCGGGAGAAATGGTCCAGTCGAGTCCCAGTGCTGCTGCTCCGCTTTTGTATGCCAGTCTTTCCATTGCATACCATGCCCCTTTGGCGAACAGGATCATAGGCACCCCCTTTACGGAGGCTGTAATTTCCATGAGGCTGGGTAATGCCCACTCATTAAAATCATCCGGGCTCAGAAGCCCGGCCCAGGAATCAAATAATTGTACGGCCTGGGCACCAGCTTCGATTTGTGCATTCAGGTAGTGAATGGTCGCAGTTGTCAGTTCACGCATCACATGCTTTGAAGCATCCGGATGCTGGTATAAAAAGGATTTAGCCTTGTCAAAGGTTTTGGAACCCTGTCCCTCAACCATATAGCAAAAGAGTGTCCATGGCGCTCCGGCAAAACCGATGAGAGGAACACGGCCGTTCAGCTCCTTGCGTGTCAGTGTGATAGCATCCATCACATAGTGAAGTTTTTCAGCAACATCTTCGGCCTGGATCGAAAAAGCATCTTCTTCGGATTGAATCGGATTGCCCATTACCGGCCCTTTTCCGGGTATCATTTGCACATCGATTCCGAGTGCCTGGGGTACCGTGAGGATATCGGAAAATATGATGGCAGCATCCGGTTCCAGCTCATCAATGGGTTGGATGGTTATTTCACAGGCCAGTTCGGGAGTTTCTACCCGTTCGAAAAAGGAGTACTTCCGTCTCAATACCATGTATTGAGGGAGGTATCGGCCAGCCTGCCGCATCATCCATACAGGAGGGCGTTCCACCTCTTCACCTTTCAGGGCACGAAGAAAAAGGTCATTTTTAAGTTTTGGGAAGTTTTGATCTGACATAATTTGATGATGTTTTCATTTCATTCAAAATCTGGGCGGTAAACCTTAAAAAAACCCGGGTATCCGGTTCTGGTGAAATATGAACATGTTTGCCGCTTTCAATACTCAGTTCTTCTGCAGTTGTATTTCCGATGGCGAAAAGTTCTGCATTCACCGGTGTCCTGAAGCCGCCACTATTCCGATAGGCCTGAACAGCGCTAGGGCTGTAAAAAAGTATGCCATCAACCTGTTCTTTTGGTATTTCCATGGGCAACAGTACTGTTTTATAAACAACAACGTCTCTAATATCAATTTTTGAATCTATAAGATATTGTCGGAATTCATCCCGGCGTTTATCACCGCAAAAATGCAGTACGGTTGCATCGCGCAATTCCGGATCATTTAAAAAGTCGGTGGTAATTTTTTTTGCCAATCCGGTGCCGTCGTTCTGTTCAGGTATGATGGCCTCGATCCCCGACCCTTCAAAAGCTTCAGCCGTTTTATCTCCGACAGCATAAACGGGTACTTTTTTCACTGGCGATCGCCCGGAACCCAGGAAGCGCCGGAATGCAAATACTCCATTTTTACTTGTAAAGGCCAGTACCGGATTATCGATCGTCCTGAAATGAGATTCAACCACAAACCAGTCATCTCTGAACTGAATCTGAATCGCAGGCACTATATCCACTTCAAGTCCGAGGGATGCTGCGAGATTGAGTTCTGCATCTGAGAGATTGCGGGTAACCAGTATGTTGAATGTATTTTCCAACTTCTAAGATCTATAATAAATTGTAAATTCTGTTCAGAAATCATACTGTAAAAAAACTGACATCAGACATCTGATAGCTATACATCTAAATAATTTATTAGATTCGATTTCTCCTCACTATTCAGTCGCTTCACCATGACTGGTCTTTCTCATTTCATTTACCAGTTTGTCAGCACCTTGTTCCAGCAGCTCAATCGCAGCCTGGCGGCCGATATTTTTAGCTTCCGGAAGCTGCACCCGTTTTTGAATGTCATATTGCAGGGTGCCATCCGTTTTCAGTACTACGGCGTGGAGGTAAACTTCCCTGTTATCGATCCAGCAAAATGCTCCAACAGGAGCGCTGCATCCAGCCTCCATCTCATTCAGCAGGTCTCGTTCAATTCCTGTGCAAAGTGCTGTTTGATGGTGATTCAACAGGGATGTGATTTTGTTCATTGATTCATCTTCTTCCCGGATCATCACAGCCATGGCACCCTGTGCCGGAGCAGGAACCATCCAGTCCAGATAAACGGAAATATGATGGTCAAGATTGATTCTTTTAAGTCCGGCAGCAGCAAAAATGGCCCCATCCCAGCCGGAATCAGCAACTTTTTTCAGGCGAGTATTTACGTTGCCGCGGATATTGGTAATGCTGTGGTTGGGATACCGGTGAAGCCACTGCGCTTTTCTGCGATTGCTGCTCGTGGCTATAACGGCGGTTATTGAATCATCATCAAGAAAACCGGTGCCTTTTGGTGCAACCAGTGTGTCGCGGTGGTCTTCTCGTTCAAGAACGGCAGAAACCTTTAAGGGGAGAGGATTTTCAGTGGGAAGATCTTTATATGAATGTACGGCAATATCAATGTGGTTATTCATCAGGGCATCATCCAGTGCCTTAGTGAATACACCTTTGCCACCCATCTCCGGAAGCGGTGTGGTAAGATCAAGGTCGCCGTCCGATTTAACAAAAACCAGTTCTGAGTAAAATCCGTGATCGCGTAGTTTTGCGGATACTGTTTTTGCCTGCCAGGTAGCCAGTTCACTATCTCTTGTACCGATGCGAATGGGATCAGTCATACCCGTTTTTAGCCTCGAGCTTAAACATTTTGGCAACCATTTCGGCTACTTCGTCCGAGTTGTGATGGTCGCGAAGATGTTCGATACTGTAAGCCGCAATTTTTTTAACAATGCGCCGGGTCAGTTTGTCGATTTTATCAAAATCATCCGTTTCAATCTTATTTCTGAAGAAATTGGTTTCTTCTTCACGGATGTTTTCAAATTTTTTGGTAAGTGCCTTGATTGTTGGAACTACGCG
>PWLN01000251.1 GCA_003559375.1 Balneolaceae bacterium
CACAGTTTTATCCCATATAAATATGTGGATCACACACATCCGGTTCCGGTGATCGCAATTGCCACGGCAGCAAACGGCCCGAAAATCATGCAGAAAATTTATGGTGATGATGTGGCATGGGTGGACTGGATGCGTCCCGGTTTTGAACTCGGGCTGAAACTCCAGGAAACGATCCGGGAAAATCCCGGCATAAAAGGGATTATCCTTGGCGGACACGGGCTCATCAACTGGGCTGATGATGATAAGGAATGCTATGATATCAGTATTGAGCTCATTAACCGGGCAGCTGCGTATCTCGCCGATCACGAACGGAGTGTTGAATGTTTTGGCGGCATAAAATACCAGTCCCTGCCGCCAGAAGAAAGGCGGGAGATGTTAACGGCTATGCTGCCTTACATACGCGGCCAGGTTAGCCGGATGAATCATTTTGTCGGAACGGTTCAGGATGATGACTTTCCCTTGCAGTTCATCAATTCGAACGACGCAGCCCGGCTTGCTGAACTGGGAACCTCCTGCCCCGACCACTTTCTCCGAACCAAGATCAAGCCGCTGTATGTTGACTGGAATCCGCAAAATGGTTCATTGTCTGGATTGAAAGAAAAAATTTCAGACGGACTCGTTCAGTATCGTAAGGATTATGAACAATATTACAATAACCACAGCCATAAAGACTCACCGGCGATGCGCGACCCAAACCCCACCGTTGTGCTGATTCCGGGGCTGGGAATGATTGCATGGGGAAAAAATAAAAGTGAATCACGGGTAACAGCCGAATTTTACAATGCAGCCATCGGCGTTATGCGGGGTGCGGAATCGGTAAGCAGCTATACCGCACTGCCCAAACAGGAAGCCTACGACATCGAATACTGGGCTCTCGAAGAAGCCAAACTGAGACGGATGCCGCCTGAAAGTGAAATGTCGAGAAAAGTTGTTGCAGTAGTCGGAGCAGGAAGCGGCATTGGAAAAGCACTGGTTTCCCGGTTATTGAAAGAAGGTGCAACCGTCGCTGCTCTCGACCTTCACGAAGATGCCGCTAAGGCAACCGCAGAAGAAATTCTCGGAAAAATCGGCATGGGAATCGGTGTAGCCGGATCGGGCATCAGCGGTTCGGGAGATGTTATCGGCCTTGGTTGTGATATCACAAACCGGGATTCGGTACGCGAAGCTTTAAACAACGTACTGCTCGCGTACGGCGGACTCGATCATGTTGCCATAACCGCAGGCCTTTATCCTACTCCCGACAAACATGGCAACATTGCTGACGAGACTTGGGACAAAACATTTGCAGTAAACGTGAAAGGGAACTTTATTGTGGCCGATGAAGCCTCCAGGATCTGGAAAGAGCAAGGCCTGAATGGCAGTTTGGTGATAACCACCAGTGTGAATGCAGTAGTGCCAAAAGCCGGTAGCATGGCCTACGACACCAGCAAAACGGCAGCAAATCACCTGATCAGGGAACTGGCTATCGAACTGGCTCCCAAAATTCGTGTGAATGGAGTTGCCCCGGCAACTGTAGTGGAAGGCAGCAGCATGTTCCCGCGCGACCGGGTGATGACATCACTCAGCAAGTACGGAATTGCATATACAAATGATGAAGATACAGAAGTACTCCGCAGCCGTCTGGCTGAATTCTATGCCAATAGAACACTGACAAAAAAACCAATTTCACTTGCACAGCAAACCGAGGCCATATACCTCCTGCTGAGCTCACGATTCGAAAACACAACCGGCCATATCATCCCCGTAGATGGCGGCCTAACCGACGCATTTATGAGATAACCAACCAACCCTCGTCTGCCAGCTGCAGTTACTGGCTGACGAATGAAGCACCCAACCCTCGTCTGCCAGCTGCAGTTGCCGTCTGACGAATGAAACACCCAACCCTCGTCTGCCGGTTGCAGTTTCCGGCTGACGAATCGACACGAGTTAAATGAAATGATTCAACCTAAATCATATCCCTAAAACCGAACCATTCGACAGACAAAGTGAATTTGTCAGTCGATGTTTAAAACCCCAAACCATGATCACATTACTCAAAACCCTCTCCTTCACCGGCCTGGCGCTCACCGTAGTTCCGGCAATCCTGGTCTTTTCCGGTACCATACCGTTTGAAATGCATACCAACCTGATGTTTTTTGGAATGATACTTTGGTTTGGAACCTCCCCCTTCTGGATGAAAGAAAAAGAGTTATGAAAATATCTGCTACACAGATTCAATCGCATAACGATGGTTTACTGCCTCGACACAAAGAAGAACTTAATTCGCTGACTAACCTGCTCTCTGATAAAGGGGCAGATGCCGAAAACGTGATCAAACGCCTGACGGAGTTCCAGGTTGCCATCCCGAGCTGGGCACTGGGGGCCGGTGGAACCCGTTTCGGGCGTTTTTCCATTGGCGGCGAACCGCGAAACCTCCAGGAAAAGATCGAAGATGTTGGATTACTTCACGCTCTTAACCGGTCAGGCGGCGCCATTTCGCTGCATATCCCATGGGACATCCCCTCGGATTCCACGGCCATCCGGCAACAGGCCGAGGAACTGGGCATCCGGTTCGATGCAGTGAACTCTAACACCTTCCAGGATCAGAAAGGCCAGAAGTATTCATACAAATTCGGATCACTATCACATACAAAAGTAGAAGTCCGTAAACAGGCCGTCGATCACAACCTCGAAGTGATCGAATACGGAAAAATGCTGGATTCCAAAGCCATTACGATCTGGCTTGCGGATGGCTCCAATTTTCCGGGACAGCAGAATTTCAGAAAGGCACTGGAACATACGTACGATTCACTCCGGAACATTTATGCC
>PWLN01000404.1 GCA_003559375.1 Balneolaceae bacterium
TGATCGTAGCCGCAGCACTGAAGTGATAATAAATATACAACTCAACTGCTTTTTTCTTTTTTTCGCTTGAATACATGGACAACCTCCTGAGACTTATTTATCTCCAGGATTATGTCCGCACTCCCATTTTTGGCCTATACATTTTGCACCACTTCAAATATAATTACTATTAAAAGATCCCTTGTGTCACAATGCTAACCATAATTTTTATCCACAACACATACAATAGTAACTTTACAAAATACCCGTAAATATTAGGTTTGAGGAGGGATTTTGATGATTTTTGATCATGATAATTATAATCCTTTGGGGGTCGGGCTGCCCACGCTCATTAAAACAGATGAATTTTCCGCTATTTCGGAAGGTGAATATATTTTAACTTACCTCGGCAAAGAAGATTTTTTTAAGAGTGTATCAACTGCCAGGATCGGTAATCTTGGCATGAGGGGCACGAGAAAATGGCGCGGCATAG
The DNA here is from genome assembly GCA_003559375.1 of Balneolaceae bacterium. GTDB lineage: Bacteria > Bacteroidota > Rhodothermia > Balneolales > Balneolaceae > Rhodohalobacter. Next base: position 473 of record PWLN01000404.1, read on the forward strand.
AAGCCATATCTTCAGGTGCTTTTCATGCAGTTGGATTGCGCAAAGACGGTAAAGGCTTTGCCACAGGCGATACTAGTTGAGGCCAATGCGATAAAGGGGACTGAAAAGACATCATAGCCATAGCAGCGGGCGCGATGCATACGGCTGGACTGTGCAAAGACGGTACCGTTAGAGCAGTAGGGTTCAATGAGTACCATGAATGTCACACAGAAACCTGGCAAAATGTTATTTCAATCGGCGCCGGCATTTTTTATACTATGGCTTTATGTCAAGATGGAACAGTTTTAACCACCATGCTCGACGAAAACGACAAACCCGAAACAGCAAAGTGGCAAAAGATCAAAGCCATTGCTGCCGGTGGTCATCACATGGTTGGTTTGAGAGAAGATGGAACTGTAGTTGCAGCGGGAAATAATAAATGCGGCCAGTGTAATACTGAAAAATGGCAGAACATAACATCAATTGCCGCCGGATGGCAGCACACGGTTGGTTTGCAAGGTAATGGAAAAGTTGTAGCTACCGGTAAAAATGACAATGCCCAGTGCAATGTTGAAAGTTGGCAAATGTTCAAAGAATTAGTGCCGCCAATCATATGTCCTATGCTTATATGCCAAAAGAACAGGAAGCTGATAACTCGAAGTAAGCGGAAACAAATATACTATTCGTAAACTTCGAAATTATCTGTTGCAATCCCCGAAACGATGTTATATGCTTTAAAAGCAGGTCGATAGAACTCTTCTATTCTAAAATAGTGGAGGGTGCATTTATGCCGTTGACTCATAAAATCATTTATGGAAAACTTGTTGAAAACAATATGCCGCCACCGGATGCACCTCGTGCAATTGTTCGCATTCCAGGCAACTTCAACGGAACGGATAAACCTTTTGGCATCAGCGAAGAAATGTTAAGCAAGCACCTGCTGTTGGTCGGCGGAACAGGCAGCGGTAAAACAAATCTTTTCTACCACATCGTAAAACAACTCAAACATAAACTCACTAAAGACGATGTCATGCTTATCTTCGATAGCAAGGGTGACTTTCACAGGAAATTCTTATCATCAGAGGATATCGTGATCGGAAATTCAGTGCAATACAGGAAAACCTCGGCTAAATGGAGTATTTATCATGAAATTATTGCTGATGGAAGTGACAGGGTTTCTGTGGCGCAGAACACCCAAGAAATATGCAAATCACTTTTTGCCGAGCGCATAGAAAAAAACAGTAATAACCCATTCTTCCCCAATGCTGCTCGTGACTTGCTTGCTTCCATTATAACTGCCCTAGTCCGAGACGGTAGCATCTTTAACAATAAAGATTTAAAAAACTACATCGATTCCACTCCTGTTGATGACTTGCGCAACTTGTTGTCAGGGCACAAAGACCTTGTGGCTGTCGCTTCATATATCGGGGGTAAATCCGGCTCCCAGGCACAAGGAGTTCTTTCAGAAATGTATTCCGTAACGAGGGACCTTCTTACCGGTGTATTTGCCGATGTCGGCGATTTCTCCATGAGGAAGTTTATTCGTAATAAATGTGGAAGAACAGCTTTTCTTGAATATGATCTAGCCATCGGCGATTTACTCTCACCTATCTATACCTTGCTCTTTGACCTCGCGCTTAAAGAAGCACTGGGCAGAACAGCAACACAGGGCAATGTTTATTTAATTGCTGACGAACTAAAGTTACTGCCCAATCTTCGACATTTAGAGGACGGCATAAATTTCGGCCGTGGCCTCGGTGTAAAGATATTAGCGGGCCTTCAGAGTATCGACCAACTGAATGCCAACTATGACAATGAAGCTAAAGCACGGAATGTGATTACAGGCTTTTCTTCGGTTTTCGCCTTCCAGCCAAATGACTCTAATACAAGGGAATATGTAAGCAAACTATTTGGGCGAAATATGATATTAGAAGTCTTTGCCGAGGCGAACGGCAATATGCACTATGAAAAACGCGAAGGATATCTGGTCGAAGATTGGGATTTGACTGCGCTTACAGTAGGTGAAGCGATTGTAGGGTTGCCGTCTGTTCCACCCTTTAAGTTTAAGTTTGATTTGTACAGAGAGGGAGTTTAATGCATGAAATTCTTTAGTGCTGCAGTTGGCGTGTCGTTGTGGACTGGAAACGCAATTCATAAAGCCATGCAAAATGCAAGAACCAAAAGAGAAATAAGAGAAATATATCAACACGCCGCCAATGCAAACTTTCATAATCGCTCGGTTGCAGCTTTATCGAATATCAACAAGCAACAACTTTTGCTTATTTCGGGTGACCCAAGCGATAACGATATTATTGATGTGACATCAGACAGCACGACGCCAGCTATTGACTATATATGGGGCGATGATAAAAACCTTGAAGGAGCTGTGGTTTCCGGCGGTCAAAGCGATGCTCGTGTCCGAGCGTTGATGCCGTTTGTAAGAAAGTCACAAATCAAGGGCATCCCTCTTATTGCCTTGCATAATGGCAATCGAGACTTGGAATTGATGATTGCAGCTAATAGCCGTGACTACGAGTTAATCTCTCAGGGAAAATTTTATTACGATGTTTTCCGTGGAATGCCTGTTGACGATATCGCTACTCTGATGTATGAAACGATGCCAGAGGATAGCGCAAACCCAGGCGCCGAAGCATTGCTTCACGCCTTGCTTGAAGTGGTTCTCCGCAAAAACGGGACTGTTACATTTAATAACCTCGCCGCATTTCCTCTTGTGGACTTGAAAGACACCCTGGATGAGATGTCTAAGGCGGGAGAAGTAACAGCCCAAGAGTATCGCGAAATAAGTCATTATTATATGGCTGGTTCTTCTGAACTCCACACCGTCCGAATTTTCCTAAATAAACTTAATCGGCAAGCGGAAAGTATCTACGGGCGACCAACATCAAATGCCTGCAACATCAAAAAGATGATGAATAATAAGGGCGTTGTTGCAATGGATGTCGGCAACAGTAATAATAATCTATTATTCTTCTTGGTTATTAATCATCTGAAGATCTTGCAGCAGCGGTACAACTTTTCGATCCTTCTCGATGACATTGCCATTTCGCGTTTTCCGAAAGTAAGCGATTTGTTACGTTGTAGGACTTACGCAATAAGCCACAATGATTTTTTGGCATCGCTTTACGGCGGCGAGGTGCGAGGAGAGGATTTGTTTTCTGAAATAACAGGCAACGTCAGCACCATTGTACTTTTGCGGCATTCTTCAGGCACATCGTGTCAGAAGTGGTCTGAACACTTGGGAAAATATCACAAAATTAAAATTTTATATAACATCTCCCAGAACAAAGCGTTCTTGAATTCCAGTGAATCAAGGGGAATATCGGTAGATGAAACTGACGAGCCGCGTGTCAGGGCAGAAACAATTGGCAAACTTCCCGATACTTTGGCTTGTATCCACACCAAGGAGGGAACGCTTTTTGCCACAATTTAATATAAACAAAAGAGCTAGTTAAACCAATTATAGATAGGAGGAATCAATATGCCAAAAGATGACCGGTTTCAAATGGATTTTGAAAGGAAAGTAGAGAGTTCTTTTTCCAATAGCGAAACCAGTGCTTGGACGCCAAAGTATCCAACTGAGGCTGACATTCTAGCTGAAATCCGAAGAGAACCTGTGCGCTATATTAGTGAACAACCCAAAGTAAAACAAGAACAGCCAGCATCCTCACCGCCAACAGTACCAGCGCCATCAAAACCCACTTCAGAGGAGGAAGTGGTTGAAACAAAAGTTGAAGTCGACTCGACTCCCGACGAACCAGAAGAGGAAGAAGAACAGAATGTTACTTTGCCTCCCTCCTCAAACGAGGACTTCTCTATCATCCAGTCAAGTATCGGAAGTGTGGAGCAAGAGGTAAAGATGCTTGCAGATTCATCTGCAAAAATTGCGGGCGAAGTTCGGGAGATGCACAAATTGTACCACAATGAGTTTGCAAAACGTCTAATATCTATGCAAGACGAGCTTGAGCGATATCGCGAGATTGAAAAGGGACGCTTTTTTGACGGAATTCTTGGCGAAGTTGCTAAGCTGTACAGCGACCATGAAGCGCTGTTGGAAGATGTCATAGACGAAAAACTGAAGAAACGCATACGTTATCTTTTTGAAGACATTGTGCAAGTATTGGAAGCACATTCTGTTTCCAAGCAAAAAAGCAATCCGGGTGACAAAAGAAACACACGGCATTGCCAAGTGAGAGAACGCATTTCAACAAGCAATGTAGAGTTGCACGACACTGTTGCTAAGAGTGGTGGAACAGGTTTCTACATTGAAAATCGCTCCCTAATAAAAGAGCCAGTTGACATTTATCTATATTCAGATAACGCTGATGCTGAATCGGCAGACATTTAAGGAGGTAACTACTATGGTAAAAGTCTATGGAATCGACTTGGGGACAACCTACTCAGCAATCGCCACCCTGGATGAAAACGGTATGCCGGAGCTCATTGAGAACTATGCAGACTCAATTCCCCTCCTTGCTTCCGCCGTGTATTTCCCCGGTGGCGGTGAACCGGTAGTCGGAAAAGAGGCGAAGAACCAATTCGAGGTTGAACCCGACAGAGTGGTTCAATTTGTAAAAAGAGAGATCGGTAAACCCGATGCGCAAGAGCGCAATTTTGACGGCGTTAAGTACGACCCCATCCTGATTTCGTCCCTTATTCTGAAAAGAATGCAGAAATATGCGGAGGAACAGGGTCACGAAGTTAAAGACGTCGTTATCACTTGTCCTGCTTATTTTGGAAACGAAGAGCGCGATGCAACAAAACAAGCAGGTATCATTGCCGGACTTAACGTACTGAACATCGTCAACGAGCCGACCGCTGCAGCATTGAATTATTGCTGTCGTGAGTTCAAAGAAAATCGCAAAATCATGGTCTACGATTTGGGTGGAGGCACATTTGACATCACTCTTTTCGACTTCAGCGTTGATGAAAAAGGTAAAGCTACCATTGATGTCATTGAAACCGGTGGAAACGACAGACTAGGTGGTATCGACTGGGATGCCCGTCTTTACAACTACATTTGCGAGCTTTATACCGATGAAAATGGCGTTTCACAAGATGAAATGGACACCGAACTTCGCCAAAAAATCCGTGCGCAAGTGGAAGATGTCAAAAAAGCCATTTCCAATATGCAGAGCAAAAGTTTCACTGTCAGCTACGCCGGTGATGCCACTCGCCTTGAGGTTACCCGTGAGAAGTTTGAAGAGCAGACACAAGATTTGGTAGAGCAAACTATGGATTTCGTACATCAACTACTTCAACTGGCCGAAATTCCAGCAGGGCAAGTGGACGTAGTTTTACTTGTCGGTGGCTCTACGAAGATGCCGATGATCAAAGCGGCGGTAGAAGGCGTGTTCCCAGGTAAGATTCGTGTGGAACAACCTGACTTGGCCGTAGCCAAAGGTGCCGCGCTCTCAGCTGCAATCGAATTCAACGAGCGACTCCGTAAAAGATTAAGCGGTGAGGTTGACCAGTTCGATACCCATGGTGATAATAAAGCTTCTGAGATTTTGCCTCCCATAACCGAGGAAGAGGCAACAAGCCTTATAATCAATGTTCCGCAGCAAGTCAGCGTGGTCAAGGATAAACTTTCACGTTCGTTTGGACCTGCAGTCTTTATTGGCGATGCATATATGATTGACAACTTGCTGTTCGTTGGTGATGAATCTCCTTCCGAGGCAACTGAAACATACGGTCCGAAGGAAGATAATCAACCCGCTGTCGAATTTACGGTCTTTGAGAATGTTGCTAGAGACCGTATTAACAAGCAAGTCACCCCTTCTTTAGACATGAATGGTAATGAGCAGTACACTGACCCTGCTCTCAAAGTAAAAAACATCGGCAATGTTCGCTTGGAGTTACCACCCGGAACACCCAAGGGTTCGCCAATTCAGGTTTTTTTCCGTTGCAGCGCCATTGGCTTGGAAGTTCGCGCAACAAATCTTGAAACTAACGAGTCGGTAGAATCTGTGATTACCTCCGAGAATACCAAAACTCAGGAAGAGTTGAATGAGGCCGTTAAAGCCATGACTTCTGTTCAGACGAGCGGTAATATTTAATATTTATTAAGGCTTAATGCCCCCCTTTTACTTGGGCATTAAGTCTTATTAACCCAAGTACTGTATATGTATTTGAAGGTAAAACAATTGCTGAAGTTCAGACTAAGTATCCACTAAAACCGCTTTTTTTGCTCTAATGGTAAAGTTGTAACAGCCGTATATGATGAGGATGGCAAGAGGGCAATTGTTGATGGAGGATTTACCAGACTGTACTGCGATTGGGATTCGGCAGGCACAGACCGCTATATAGTAAACGATGCAGCTTGGCTTGTGAATTTGGAACGGTTCTCCGATAAAATGCCGAAAGGCGCAGAGACCAATAATATTGAAAACGAAACTACCCGCGAAGTCGAAACATGGAATGATTAGATAGGAGGAATATCGAATGGCAGTCTCGGTTGGCATCGATTTGGGCACTACTTTTTCTGCGGTTGCATATGTAGACCCGCAAACCAAAACGCCGAAAATCATTCCAAATAGTGAGGGCAATAAAATTACGCCTTCCATAATTCAGTTCATCAACGGCAAACCCGTTTTTGGCTCCGAAGCGGAGAGTGCCTTTGCCGCCAGTGAACCGGGTTGTGTTGCTACATTTAAAAGAAACATGGGAAAAACCGATGTTTATTGCACTATCGATGGCACTCCATATACAGCCGAGGATTTATCGGCTTTGCTTTTACGCCATCTGAAGGAGGATGCAGAAGCCGAATTGGGCGATAAAATAAAGGATGCAGTTATTACAGTTCCCGCTTATTTCTATTCCCCGGAAAGAGAAGCAACTCTTAAGGCAGCAGCTGCTGCAGGGCTAAAAGTCAAGAAAATTATTGACGAGCCTAATGCAGCAACGATGGCATACGGCTTGAATAATTGGAGAGAAAACGCCAACATCCTTGTTTATGACCTTGGCGGTGGCACTTTTGATGTCACTCTTACCCGTATGGGCAAAGATGGTGAACTTACGTCCATTACGACACGCGGCGACTATTATCTCGGTGGTCGTGATTGGGACGATCGCATTGAAATTATCCTCATTGAAAAATTTGCAGATGAAACAGGCATCGAAACTAGTTCTAACCCAATCACTAAAGCGATGATTCGCGGCTTAACCGAAGGTGTGAAAAAACAACTCTCCACAATGGAAACAGCTAAGGTCACGGCTACAATTCTCGATTATGGAGTTGCTTCTGTTGTTATCACTAAAAAAGAATTTGAAGAACGCACTAAGGATTTGATTGACCGAACAGGCGCACTTTGCCAAGCCGTTCTTGAAGAGGCAGAGCTTAGTCTGCGTGATGTGACGGATGTGCTTTTAGTGGGTGGCTCGACCAGAATGCCTCAGGTTTCGCAATATATATTTAATATGTTTGGTAAAAAGCCGATTACCCATGTCAACCCTGATGAAGCTGTTGCTTTGGGTGCAGCAATTCAGGCAACTAAAGAGAACGAGAGCTACACAAAGCTCTCCGTGCAAGTAATGTCCGACGGAAAGAAAGTCACCGACCGTGCAAGCTCCGGCCTTTCAACGAGAGCGGTTATAAAGCCGTTGAAAAAGTTGTCAAGCATCGGACTTTTGAGTTTACGGGAAACCACCGCCCACGCAATGGGGATTGTTGCGATTAATGATGAGGGCAATCGCTATTATAATGAAATTATCATTCCGGCTAACCATCCACGTCCGGTGAGAGCGGCCAAGAGATTCCGCTTTTACACGTTACCTAAATCAAAGAATGAACTTGAAATATATGTTTTGCAAGGCGATAGTATGAATCCATTGGACTGCGTAATTCCTTATAAATATGTGGTAACAGGGATTCAGCACGTCAACAAAGGTGAAAAAATCGGCACGGTTATCCGAGTTCAGTATAGCTATGATGAAAACGGTATAATTCACATCCAAGCTCGCCAAGGCTATGCGGAAGTAGATTTGCCGATACGAAAAGACGATGTTCCTTCCAATATTTCAAGGTTCGGTCAGCCCGTGGTAAATGACCAACCTGGGCAAAAACCGTCTTTGGGTCTGCAACTCGGGCGCGGTGTTAGTCATAACGTGGTTCATAAATATAAGGCCATCACTTTCAGTAATGTTGAGTGGAAGAAATACGACAATATCGCCTTTCACCCAAGTGGAGCTGCGTTCAACGAGCCATCTGTCCATATTATCGCAAACGAAAAGGCGATTGAATTCCATGGGTATAATGTAAGTGCAATGGATGAGGGAGTTTCTTATACAATAAATGCCGATGACAACTTTGAAATCGAATGTGATATTAATACTTCTACCATACAACCTCATCCGGGCGGTAATGTAAAAATCACGCTTGGAATCATTACGGCAAGCCTGAATGAGAACGGAGGTCAAATTCGTTTGGACGGCGAAACTGTCGTAAAGGTTGGGCCAAAGTTTAAATTGAAGATGTCTCTGACGGAAGGCGGGCATTATAAGGTTTATACGAATGGCAAGCTTGCGGGTAGCAAGGTCAAGCCAAGCATGGGTGGCATAGACGTATGCTTTGGCTTGGCGCATGACGAGCACTGTTGTCATATTTTATCTCATGCCTATATATCTAACATCAGCATGAAGCAGCGAATGAATCAAAATATGGAAGACGACAGTTCAGAGACCGAGACTTGGGAGAGTTAGTAAAGGGAAGGGAAGGTGAAATGCATGAACTTGGATTGCGAATTTGATTTTTTTGATTTGGTAGAGTTGCCATTTGACCCACACGAAAAAGCTGTTAAAAGGGTTTCCTCTGCAATCAAAAAAGCAAAACAAGAACTGGTCTTTGCATTAAGTGTAGAATCACAGCAAATTGCTCGCGACAACTTACTTAAGAAACTCGATTACTTGAAGTCTATTGAATCTGCGTTTTTTAGCAATGAAGGGAAACTTACCTCAGTTATTGCCCAATTAGCGGAAAGAAAAATAATGACTGAGTGTGCGAAATTGACCTCTGCTGCGCAACTCTTAAAACAAGCAGGTTGTCACACAATTACTAGTGGCACGGTTCGTATACATCTGAGGAAAACAAAACTTTCGCGAGCGCACATCGAAGAAGTGTATCGTGATGAGGGCTTTACTATCTCAGAGATCGATACACTTGCTGCATATCCTAAGTTCCCAACTAATTCAGAAGGACTTTTTATGGAACTGGATGCCTTAAGCAAGTTGCAAGACCCCAACCCAAATGGTGCAGACTTAAGAATGATTAAAGACCTATACTTTTTTGTTGCATATTTAAATGGCGAATTGGAAAATGCCGCTGAATATCGCAATATGACAACTTCAGAGTTGGAGAAATTGCTTAAAAGTGCAGCGAGAGGATTAACAGTCAGAAACGACAGTTTCGGTATACGCTGTTGCTCGTTGGCAACTAGTGCACGTATATACGTTTTCAATACAGACAAAAATCGCGCAGCATATGATATATATCTAAAATATAAATCGTCAGAATTGCAAAGTTTGTTCAGCGCACTCAAAGATGTCCCGCCGAACTTTTTGTATTTACCGCAATTTGCCGATAATTGTATTAGAGGTATTATGGCTGTTCATTTTGATTATTATGTCGCCCTTGCAATTTACAACAAAGAGGCAGGTCTAAGAGATGCACCATATATCCCTGAAAAAGAGTTAGTAAAGGAGGGCAATTGATACGGCTGAACATGAACTATTTGCCTTGACGGGTCTTCCTTTTGACCCGCCAGAAAAGGCTGCGAAAAAAGTAAAGGAAGCCATCGAAAAGGCTATTAAGGATTTTGGAACACCTTTGGGAGGCGAGTCTCAACAGTTAACACGGGATGAGATTAATAGCAAACTCGCGTTTCTCAAGCAATGTCTTGGCGAAGGGGCTACAGACGGTTCTGTTTTCGATAACGGAAAGCTTAACGCTTATTATACAGAATTGGCAAAGGCGCGTACAAAAAAGGCTATAGCTTTTTTGAAAGAAACTGTTCAATTTCAAAAACATTCAGGTATCCACATTATAACCAACGGAACAATCCGTTCTCAAGTACGGTTAACAAATCTGTCAAAAGAAAACGTTGAAAGAGTGTACCAAGAGGCAGGGTTTACCATATCGACGGTTGACCCTAACAATGCGTTTCCAAAATTCCCCACTAATGCTGATAAGACTTTTACTGAACTTGAGGCATTGGGAAAATTAAAAGACCCAAACCCACAAGGCCACAACCTATCCATGATAGTTGACCTATATTCCTTTACGGCTTATCTATGCAGCAAACCAGGATGTCCGGCAGAAAACCCTGCGGAATATCGAGCAAAGTCAACAACGGAACTGAAAAACATACTCGATGAATTCGCGCGCCCTCTATCATCAAGGAATGACAATCTTGGGAAACTCTGCGCATCTATCGCCACTGCTGGAAAAACTTTTGTGTTTAATTCCGAAGATAACCGAGCAGCGTATGATAAATATCTATTGTATAGGGCTACTCAAATGGAAACGCTCTTTAAGATAATAAAAAACGTGCCGGATGCTCAGAAGTACAACCCTAAATTTGCCGAGAGCTGCATCAAGCAGATTTCGGCTGTATTCAACGAATACGATGTCGCGCTTGCGATCTTTAACAAAGAGGCGGGAA
>PWLN01000414.1 GCA_003559375.1 Balneolaceae bacterium
AACCATTGAGTGTGGATACCTGAAGAGATACTCACATCGAAAACCCCGGTACTGCCCCTCGATTAATTTCATCATTTTTCAACATTATATCACTCGGGGCACATATTGTGCGCCGTCTATATCCCCGGGTTGCGCTGCGCTACCATGCGGTGCATGGACGTGCTCCGCTCCACCCGGGGCTATATGATCGGTTGCCCCTGACGGGGCTTTTTTTCAGGGATTTCGATTGCAGATCGTTGGTTCGTTATGATGATTTTCAGTTTCACGTAGATATCACGTAGAAGGTATTTTGATGGTATTATTTAAGGCCTGAGTTGTCCCAAGGGATCATTTCTTTGAGAGATGTAGAAGTCTTAAAGGGTCATTATGTATTATTTCATATTAACTTTGCATACTGCATTAACTGTTTCGTGTGATTCGTCTGGGTCCGGAGAAGCTCAAAGGGATCGGTGTTTCAGAGCCACTATCCAACCAACGTATCACCAAACAACCCCAGCGGGGTGAGCGATCATATAGCCCCGGGTGAATGCCGATCATCGCAAAGCGATGCATCGCATGGAACCCGGGGATCAAGCGCACCACACCAATCGCCCCCGAGCGATGAATTCCTTGAGACCCGAATCAATGCCGAGGGGGTAATTCCCTAAATGTTGAGTATGTATGTAGATCACAGATTACATTTTCAACATCCTTCCTTAGCCCCCCACGACAAGAGTGTCGGGGCAGGCTCGGTGATGATGATCGTTTTTCGTAATGATGTCGCTTGGGGCTTCGTGTGTGGCATCGCCATATCCCCGGGTTGCGCTGCGCTGCCATGCGCTGCATTTAACACCCCCCTTGCCCCCTTTTTTGGGGGGAATATAGGAGCTCCACCCGGGGCTATATGATCGGTCGCCCCTGACGGGGTTATTGATTCCGTGATGTGTCATCATTGCAAATGGTTCATTTTATAAAGTTGAGTGATACCTTCAGATATTCATCCCATGTCGATTATGCTCAGATTCTTTTAAAACTGAATACGAAATGATTGCTAATTCATGATATCATATGATCCGATTCTTTAATATGGGTTCTTTTGCCGATCTGGTATTGGACACAAAAATTCTTTCAAACTATTAACATGTACCCGAATGCCCGGGGATGCTCCCCTACCTACGAATTTATATGAAGATTCGAATCAAACTCCATTTATTACCATTTTTCACAAATTATTTATCTCCTGTTTGATATTTTCAGAGCTTGATTTTATCAGAAATTAAAAAATCCAGTAATGAAACTTATCAGACACTCATTCATCATTATATTTCTCTTCCTGAATACACTCACCATCGCTGCCGCTCAGGATACAGCAGAAATTGTTAACCAAATTGTACATGAAGCTACAGAAAATTCTCATCTTGAAGAGCTTGGTCATCACCTATTGGATATTATCGGACCCCGTTTGGTCGGAACCCCACAAATGCAACATGCTCATGACTGGGCTGTGGAAAAATTTCAAAGCTGGGGTATTGAAGCACGTAATGAACAATATGGTGAATGGCGCGGCTGGGAACGCGGGGTTACACATGTTGACCTTCTTGATCCCCGAGTCGTTACACTTGAAGCCATGCAGCTTGCCTGGAGTCCGGCAACCCCTGAAGAAGGCGTCACTGCAGGCCTGGTGATCATCCCGGATGTAAGCAATCGTGAAGAATTTGAAGAATGGCTGCCCAATGTGGAAGGTAAATTTGTGATGATCTCCATGCATCAGCCTACCGGAAGACCCGATTATAACTGGGAGCAGTTCGCAACACCCGAATCATTTGAACGAATGAAGCAGGAACGTGAAGAACAGAGGCGAAGATGGGATCAGCGTATGTTCCGTGCAGGATATACTTCTCAAACACTCCCTTTGGCGCTTGAAGAAGCCGGAGCGGCAGGTATTATCATGTCGAACTGGAGCCAGGCTTTCGGCACAAATAAAATATTTGGTACACTGACTCGTTCAATTCCTGTTATCGACATCTTGCTCGAAGATTATGGAATGCTGTTCCGAATGGTAAAAAGCGGAGCAGATCCGGTGATACGTGTGAGGGCCGATTCCAGGGAACTTGGCGCCATGCCCACATTCAATACCATTGCAGAATTTCCCGGAACCGAAAAACCCGATGAATATATTATTCTATCTGCCCATTTTGATTCCTGGGATGGCGGAACAGGCGCTACCGACAATGGCACCGGGTCTATCACCATGATGGAAGTGGCACGAATACTTCAACAGGTATATCCCAATCCAAAACGCACGATTTTGGTTGGATTATGGGGAGGAGAAGAACAGGGGTTGAACGGTTCACGGGCGTTCGTGGAAGACAATCCGGATATAGTTGAAGGACTGCAGGCACTATTTAACCAGGATAACGGAACGGGTCGTGTGGTAAGCATCAATGGCCAGGGATTCCTGCACAGTTATGAATTTATTACACGATGGTTGTCTGCGGTACCTGAAAATGTCAGAACTCACATAGAAACCGATTTTCCTGGTATGCCAAGTGGTGGTGGGACAGATCATGCATCATTTGTAGCTGCCGGAGCGCCTGGATTTTCACTTTTTTCACTTCACTGGGATTACTGGAATTATACATGGCATACAAACCGGGATACCTATGATAAACTCGTTTTTGATGATCTGCGCAATAACGTGATCCTCATCGCTACACTTGCCTATATGGCCAGTGAGGACCCGCAAAAAATGCCGCGGGATAAACGGGTGATGCCAATCAATCCTAACACAGGTGTTGAGATGGCCTGGCCGCCTATGCGCTCACCCAACAGAAGCGGCGGTTTTTGAATGAATCAAAATTTCTGACTTGAAATCGTGTTGGGTGGGGCCACAAAGGCTCAACGTCACTAAGTTATTAATATAACGTGAGTTCGATATAAAATCATTGAATTTGGCAATCAGGAAGTCCCCTCCTTGTCAAGGAGGGGATTTAGGGGTGGTTGAAACGGGTTTTTTGAGTCATATTTGAGCTTAAATACCTAATGGCTACCACCCCCGACCCCTCCTTACGAAGGAGGGGAGACTCTTTTTCCAAATTCTTATATCGAACTCACGTTAATATACGACTGCTATTAGATAGAGTAGTGATCTCATAATATCTCCATTTTATTGTGAATACAGGATCGGCAGATGATCATAACAGATCTTCTCCATTCTCTCTCCATTCATTAAATTTATCCGATAAATAACTGTATGTTTCGTGTGCCTGATCCCGGACATGTTCCCAGGCATCAGCAGTTGTATTCTCAACCTCATCAATGGTTCTTTCGAGGTCTGACCGGTCATCGGTTAATTCGGCATAGGCCTCCTTAAGCCCTTCATCTGCTTCATCACTTGCATCGTCAATTCTTGATCGTAGATCGGATAATTCATCATCCATATGATCACGTAGCTCTTCCAGATTGCCGACCAATTCTTCTCTTTCCTGTTCTAACATTCCGGTTTTCTCATCAGAGCTTTCTGTACACTGAACAAACATTATTGAGCCAGAAAGCAGAATAAGTAGAATGATAAACCCGGATATTTTTGAGTTTGTCATAATTGTATTTTTTGATTGATATTTTATTTCATCAAACTCCTGATTGCTGAATTAATTCTCTATCAGATTTTTGAGCTCTCCTGCCAGATCCTCTTTTGATTTGCCGATTTTCTTCTGGAGTTTGCCAAACATTTCGTCTTCTTTTCCCTCCACATAAGAGAGATCATCATCGGTAAGCTCTCCGTATTTTTGCTTCAGTTTTCCTTTCAGTTTGTTCCAGTTACCTTTGAGTTTTAAATCATCCATATCTGCTAACGTATTTATTAATTAGTATTTACACTATTAACAAACAGTATTCAGCCAAATAAGTTCCGAAAATTTTTACACCTCAGGGTGAAGAGTAGAACTCCAGGGCTCCGATCAGGTAAACTAATGGCGCATTCCAGTTGATGGCAACTTCATTTGTGGAATAACTGCACCAATGGTCAAGAAATGTTGTGGCAGGCAGATCCGATGGGTATTCGCATCCGTCTTGCTGACCGGGCTGAGGTCCGCCAACAACGAAACCGGGTACCGGATCAACATTGCCGTCAGCCGCCGATTGCCTGTGGTGTGGAAACATTGGTGGTTTGCTGCCAAAGCCTGTCACGAAAGAATATCCGGTTGCGTTTCTTCCAAGGATATAGTCAAGATTTGCACGTGCTGCATTCAGATAGGTTTCGTCACCTGTAACGCGATAAGCCTGTAACAACATCAGCGAATGATTGCCAATAACACCATTGCTGCCCCATACAAAATCACGCTCATACCGCCCCATCGTGATGCCGTATGCCGATCGCTGAACCTCTTCGAGCAATTCATCACCCTGTTCAATGATGCGCTGTTCGATCAGGTCAATGTCAGAAGCGGCAGTGAGCTTGTCGCGATGATGGGCAAGCGATACCCATGCGAGCGGCCTCACATAACTCCAGCTTGGTATGCCAACATTGATCTCATGAAAATTTCTCGCATTCCAGTATTTAGCTTCGCGCGTGGTGATGTACAATTCTGCCGCGGCCCAGTCGAATTCATCACTCAGGTTCCGGTCGCCGTAGGCGCCTGTTTGTATATCAGGCGGCTGAATATAGTACTGTTCTGGGTTCTGTACAGCCCAGTCCCACGCCCGTTTCGCTGCAGCAATGGCTTTTGCTGCAAATATTGGATCATAGCTGTCATAAATGCGATATGCCACAGCCATCACGGCAGCAAAATTCAGCGTGCCCGAGGTGGATTTCATTACTGCATACCTGTCAGCTGTTGTTTCATGTGGCATCACAACACCGGCAAAATTTTTGGTGGTTACTTTGTGATAGACGCCACCGTCGTGCGGATCCTGGGCTGTAAGAAGCCAATCAAGGTTCCATCGGATTTCATCCAGAATATCGGGTTTTCCATTCTCCGATTCCGGGATATTGAGTGACAATTGCTTATAGTATTCCGGAAAATGCTCGTAAGCCGCCATCAGGGTATATGTACTGATGCCGGAGTTTACCGCATATTTATTGTAGTCGCCCGCATCATACCACCCTTTTGGGGATGAAATCACAGTACCTTCCGGCCTTTCAGTTGAAGCAGCCGATTCGTGGATATATACCACATTGTCCGGGTGACCCATCGGACGCGCCCATATTCCGGCATGTTCTTCTTTCAACTCAGTTGACGCACGGTTAAAATAATACGCTTTGATCGATGCCTTCGACAATTCACGAAATATCTCATCACTGATCTCAAATTCATAGGAACTACCGGCCGTTTCGTGAATAACCCGATACCTTCCCGGCATGGTTAAATCTGAAAAATCAGCCAATGATACCTGTTCACCCGAAAATTCCCAGGATTTGGGTGCATGAAGCGCCGACACATACACGGTTTCTCCCGTTTCAACATCAATAACCTGAAACTCACCACCCATATCTCCCGGTACAACCGCAATTTTTGGAGAATCCGGGTAAAAGCCGATCTGGTTAAGTTTGATTTCACCCTGAGCATACAGGGTTTGTATGAATAGGTATGAAAATGTGATGACGATTAATATGAATTTTTTCATGTTCATTTCTTTGTGAATTTAAATTTCAGTTCATCAGTCGTGTAATCAAACTAGTTTTTTCCTGAGTCTTATTACTGCCATAATTATGGGTCGTAATGCTTGGGCAGTCTTCCGATTTGGCTGTTCAGATAGCCGGCAAATTCCTGTCTGATTTCCTCTTTCTCAATCACAAACTTGTGCATGCGATCCGATTCCCCAACATTCCAGCGGCTCCCTGCCTCAATATCGTATTCCAGCCAGCCATTTGGCGCATATTCCAGCCAATCGCCTAAGCCATGAACAGCGTAATACACGGCGATCAGGTCCCAGCTGGGGCGCTGATCTTCAAATGTCTTTTCGTTGTTCCACCACAGCCAGTCGCGATATGCTGTTCGTACAATATTTCCGGGCGGAGTATCTCTTAGTGATTTCCCGGTCATAATTTCGTGTCCGGCATCCACAAAAACTGCCTCTGACGGAAAATGATCGACCAGATATTTTGTATATGGCTGTGTATTGTTGAACCAGAAGTTCCAGTCAATTACAAAATAATTCCCATCGTTATAGGCCCCTAATGCACCGAGGGCTACCCATCGCTTCACTTTTTGCTGAACCAATTTCATACCACTGAGGGAGGAAATTTCATCCGGTTCGGAAGTTAGAAGTTTGTAGAGTCCACGTGTATGCCCGATGGTTACATACGTCACACTATTATCTTTGCTGCCGGCCAGAAGCCTTCGGTTTAACTCTGTCTGCTCTGCGGCATCCTTGTTGTGGATAATTGTATTCCTAAAAGCTGCGGTATCCCTTGCCAGTTTTCCGGCACTCATTTTATCAACCGGGTCGCCGAATTCTCCTTCATGGTCTGCACCCACCGGAATACCCGGCCTGCCGTAATAGATGTTGATCGCCTGGCTGACAGCCGCACCATACGGTACCTTGCCAGAACTATAAATCACACCCAAAATCTCTGCTATTCCCTCATCAGCATAAACGTGCAAAAGTGCCAGAGCCCCGGCATCATCAGCATCGGATCCCATATCGGTATCCAGAATGATTTTTACCCTGTCATTGCTGCGAATGATATCCTTCTTCTGACAGGAGCAGAATATTAGCAGCATGCTGGATAAAAGGAGTGATCTGATCGTCATAACCATTGAATTTGTTTTAATATTCCTGTCCGGATGATCAATTTCCGGCAATAAGCACCCAGGGCTCCTGATCAGGGGAACTCACTATTTCACCGGCTTCCATGGTGCCGCAGTCCAGCCAGTCTGCAGTTTTTGGATTAAACCACCGGCATGGAAGTGAATCTGTTAAACCCTCAAGTTGTACGTCACCGCCTTCCGGCAGATAAACAATATAAAGATCACCTTCCTTAGCAAGTGCCAGCTTACCACCGGCAAGATCGTGCCGGCGTTCAATATCGGTTATGTCCAGACCTTCGAGTGCTTTTGAAACGTAACCTACATACCGCGAACCCTCGAACTCTATGGATTCGTACCATGCAGCTTCGGTGTTTGCCCATTGCGGCCAGCCGGGTTCGTCTGCCGACAGCTTCCAGTTCCAGAGTCCGCCCGCGCCATAAACATGCCCCATTGTACCACCGGAAGTAATGTTGATCCACGCTTCATGCCCCTGCCACCAGCCGGTTGCATTGTTTGGATGGCTGATTCTCTCATAGGTAGGCTCGCCATTCGCCACTCCTTTTGTTGGTTCATTGTCGTACATGAGGTAAACTTTATGAGGCAGGTGAGTACCGTCATGTCCGGTTTGGGCCCACTGAAAGTCGAGCCATTCGGCTTCCTGATAGGTTTTGTTATAGTGAAAGCCATGTTGCGGATCGTCAGTCCAGTTGGCCAGCCGGTCATCAAACGGGCTGTAGTGAATACCTGTTGGCTGGCGATAGGCATCCCATTCATACGTCGTGATCCCTGCCGGTTCTGTAACCGGTTCCCTTCCGGTGCCATCAGCCGAAACCAGCCAAATGGCATGTCGGGCCCCATACCGGGCTATCAGGTATTTTGTGAAGCGTGAATATTCCTGAGGATTAGCTCCGGCTCCCAGCGTGTGGAGGCCTTTCCAGCCAAAACCCTGGAATACCGGGTTATACACCGGTACTATACCATGATCGAGCAGAATACCGGTCAGCTGATCCAGTTTTCGGAAATACTCCACATTAAGCTGATTCAGATGGCCGTCTTTCAAATCTTCAAACGCCACGCCAAATCCGCCCGTCTCATTACGATTACGAGGGCCTTCAGCATTCCGGTCAGGCTGTACCGTCATTAACAGTGCCGCATTGAACCCTCTCTCCTGCCGGTTTTGGGCATACCGGGTTACCGTTTCAACCGTACCTCTGAATGGCAGTGCCCAGGGGGTGTCTCCTATCACAAAGAATGGCGAACCATCGGTATGAATCACGTTTCTGTGACCGGGCGACATTCTGAGCAACCCCTTTTGAATAAGCGGATTAATTCCGGTATATGGTACCGATTCAAGAGTTCCTGTTCTCCCGTGAAGACCTGAATCATTCACATCCGATGAAAATGATTCCCAATCCCATCTCCCCTCATGGTAGGGTGACGCAAACCGCACCTTCCAGATATGGTTGCCATCCCAGAATGCCGGACGTTTGATTTCAGCACCACCCGTACTTTTAAAAATCACATACACATCCACATCGGTATATGGATTTTGATACTCATGAGCTGATTCAAGTGTTATTTCAATTTCCTGCCATTGTTCAGCAGTTATAACCTGTTCGTTTTCACAAGCTACCAGTAGCATGTATATACAAACAAAAAAGAGAGTGGTTGTAATTTTCATCTGTTTATCCCGTAATTAAATAATTGATTTTCATTTTCTTAAAAGTAATCACATACACCTTTTCATCAGTTTTAGTTTGCTGCTGTTCCAGTTACCAAGATGATACATCAAAATAAAATCGCAGATCAGACAGACGAGTCGTCCAAACATCTTTACAATTAATATAAAGGGTTCATTTTTCGAAAAAACTCGTCAGCCTGCCCATTCAGCCTGCCCTTTTCGATTGATTATTTATCCTGAAACCGTTGTTTTGCCTCCTCGAGCATCTGGATGGTCGCGGTTGCGCCCGACCTCGTTGCACCGGCTTCTTTCATTTTAATGAGGTCATCAAGAGTGCGTACACCACCGGCACACTTTACTTTAACTTTTGGCCCGGAATGTTTTCGCATCAGCCGTATATCTTCAAGCGTGGCGCCGGTGTAATTGAATGAACCATCCGCCTGCTTCACAAAGCCAAATCCAGATGATGTTTTCACATAGTCGGCGCCAACCCGGGTACAAATTTCACATAGTTTGATTTTATCATCTTCTTTTGTGAGAAAATCTGTTTCGAATATCACTTTTACGATAGAGTTGTGTTTATGGCATGCATCGGTTACAGCTTTAATCTCTTCGGTGATGTAGTCCCAGTCACCCTGCAACGCCTTTCCAATATTGATCACCATATCGATTTCAACCGCACCGTCTTTACAGGCTGTCTCCGTTTCAAAAACCTTTACGGAAATGGCTGAATTTCCGGCCGGGAATCCGATCACACATCCGGTCAGCACATCAGTTCCTTCCAGCAGTTTTACGGCCTGTTTTACTGCTTAAGGTTTCACACAAACAGAGGCCACGTCATATTTATTAGCCACTTCACACTCTCTTATAAGGTCCTCATCCGTTAACGTTGGATGGAGTATAGAGTGGTCAATCATTTTTGCGAGTTCATAAACTTTTTGATTCATTTGTCACTGTTTAATTTTGATGCCGGGTTCAACAACCGGGTAATGGGTCTTGATTAATTCCTTTAAATCACGAGTCTGCAGTGCGCCAGGCGCATAGCGCTTAGCGTGAGAGTGCTTCTGATTCAGAGTATCGAATTAATTTAAAACTATATATCCGCTGTCCGTATCGGCTTGAGTTTATTTTTTTATCCCAAATTGCGCATAAGACCAAAAAGACTTCCGAAGTCTTTCAAATTTTTTTTAAAATCTTCAATAAGTTAACCGATGAAGGTTTCTTTCGATGCTCCGTAAGACTTCGGAAGTCTAATGCGTAATTCGGGTTTAATTGATAATGAGTTTGAGATCCCAAATTTGATCTTTAATACCAAGGCAATTGTTATCAGAGATATTGATCCAGGTATCTTTTGCAAAGTACAAGCGAGTATTTTCTTCCTTGCAGGGTTTGCTCGAAGGCCCTGTCCTCCACTTCCACGCATAATGCTCCCTCATAGCCAACATCGTGTAAACCAGATATAAAAGCACCCCAGTCAATATCACCAAGGCCAACGAGTTTGGGTGTATGGAAATCAAGAGGGGCTGCCATTATTCCCACTTCATCGAGTTTGTCGCGATATACCTTTGCATCTTTCAGATGTATGTGAAAGAGCTTGTCTTTAAACTCTTTGAGCGGCTTGATATAATCCATCTGCATCCAGAGAAGGTGCGACGGATCGTAGTTCAGCCCGAAATAATCGCTGTCAATTTCACTGAACATCCTGCGCCAGATCACCGGATTGATCGCAAGGTTATTTCCACCGGGCCACTCATCTGCAGTAAATATCATCGGGCAGTTTTCGATGCCGATTTTTACCTTTTTGGATTCCGCATGGCGTACTATCGGCGTCCAAATTTCAGAAAACAGCTCAAAATTTTCATCCACTGATTTATTCTTATCCCTGCCTGTAAAGGTGTTTATTTTTCCTATGCCAAGAAAATCTGCTGCATCGATCAATTTTATGAGATGTTCAGCAAACACTTCTCTTTTTTCAGGGTCAGGATCCATCGGATTGGGATAATAGCCCAAAGCTGAAATTTCCACCCCCTTATTTTGAGTGTATTCCAGTATTTCAGTTTTCCTTTTTTCATCCAGTTTGTCAATATCAATATGTGTAACACCGGCATATCTTCTTTCCGCTTTCCCAACAGGCCAGCAGCAAACCTCCACACAACTGTAACCGCAGTCTGCGGCATGATCCACAACCTCTTCAAAGCTCAGTTCGGGCAGAATGGCGGATACAAATCCCAGTTTCATCTTCATTTTGTTAACCTCAGCTTTAAATAGTAATCCATTTTTCAGTTTTCGCGCTTTCTACAATCTTTTCACAGAGAATGTTTTCACGATGTCCCGATTCGAATGTGGCGTAATTCACCGGCTTGGACGGATCGACGATTCTGGCATAAATTTTTGTGAAATGCTGCTTCATGGTATCGGGGAACCCTTCGTTATGTCCTCCGGGAAATGCTGTTATTTCCCTGCTTTCAGGCTGTAACAAGGAAGGATCACGAAGCAGTGACTCGTTAACCGTGTCGCGGTTTCCAACCCATAATTCATTCGGGTTTTCCGAGTTCCAGGCTGCCGATTTTTTCGAGCCTGCAATCTCAAAAGAAAGCCTGTTTTTTCTGCCTGCAAATACCTGGCTCACCGTCAGCGCGCCCCTGCCTCCGTTATTAAAGCGGAAAAGAATGGTTGCATAATCTTCCGTCTCGATAGGGATGTCCTTGT
>PWLN01000264.1 GCA_003559375.1 Balneolaceae bacterium
GGTACCGGGATAGTCCACGGCCATAAATATCCGGTCGATTTGTTCATCATAAATTCCTCTTGAAACGCCGCCTAAAGGCCGCCTCGACAGAACTTCCCGTTCGGTAACCGGATTACTTTGGATTCGTTCCAGATTTTGCCGCTGCCACTCCCGTTCCCAGTCAATCCAGTTCGACCACTCATCATCCAGCGATCTGCCATATACATTTCTGAACTGGTTGGCATAGAATCGTTTTGTACCGGGTGTTCGGCTGGTCCATTCGAGCAGAGATTGAGGGCCATACATAAGTGACAGATACGACATGAAGCGTGTTCCATACATATAGGAATTCGCACCAACCTGAAAATCAACTGTGGTACCCTCCGATTCCAGGCCTATTGCATCATAGATGTGGGCATCATCACGAACCATTGTTCTGAACATCATTTCATCATATGCACCCATTACACGGCCAATGCCTCCCGACATCCAGGTAGTCATATATTCCGCAATACCTTCATGATACCATCGGGGCGAAAAAATGCGCGGCGATGTCATATAACTGTAAAACACCGAAACCGGATCATGCCGGTTTGGATAAACCTTTCCGGCAAATAGAGAACGGTAAAAACGGTCGGATGAAGACGGGTTGTCCTGCGCTATAATATGTACCAATTCATGGTTCATCAGCACATTGATTCTTTCATTTGCAGGATTGGTTTCATAGGCGTAATGAAACGGGGCTATACCCATAAGTATAATATTGTTTGGTACTGCAGAAGCACCACCATTGGCAAAATCTCCAAAATCGGACATAATCACTGTAACCGGTTCGGTTAATTCGTATCCGAACTTCTCTTTGTGATAGCGAAGTGAGTTCGTGTAATTTCTGATGGTATGATTGATCAGATATTCATGGCCGAAATTGTAATAGATCAGGTTCAGCTCATCTGTCTTTATCGACCTGAACTGAGCAAATGCAGACAAGGCAAAAACAATTGAAAAAAAAGAATAGAGTAAAAATGCAGTAATGAATTTGAAAAGCCTGGTACCCGTATTCATAGTTGAATTTATTGATTGAGTTATACTGCTTGAAATAGGAGAAAGAATTAAGAATTGCAACTTATAAGCGACAATCGGGATTTTAATAAAAATATTTCCTCTTTAAAATAAAAATGCCCCATCAGATAAATTGATGGGGCATGTTGAAGGATTCTCTCTTAATATCTTGTACAATAATCATTAACGGATATTTGGGAGCAATTGGTTAAAATCAGGGCTGGCAACCAACTGGTGGAATCCCGGGTTTGCCATAAGCTGGCTGAAGTTCGGGCTGGCCATCATTTGATTAAAAGATGGATTTGCTAAAAGCTGGTTGAAATCCTGGCTTGCGATCAGCTGGCTAAAGCCTGGGCTGGCAACAAGCTGACTGAATGATGAGCTTGCTACTAACTGGCTGAACGATGGATTTGCAATCAGTTGATTAAAACCGGGGCTTGCAACTAATTGGTTGAAGTTTGAGCTTGCAATCAACTGGCTGAAATTCGGGCTGGCAATCAGCTGGCTGAATGACGGATTGGCAACTAATTGATTGAACCCGGGGCTTGCCATTAACTGACTGAAGTTTGTATTGGCCATCAGCTGGCTGAATGACGGATTGGCCATCAACTGGGAGAACGAAGTATTTGCCATAAGCTGGCTGAAATTTGGGCTGGCAATCATCTGTGCAAATCCTGCAGTAGAAACAAGCTGATTAAAAGCAGAGTTGGCAACCAACTGATTGAAGCTTGGGCTTTCCATAAGCTGACTAAAAGCCGGATTCGCCATGATCTGATTGAACTGCGGGCTTGCAGTAAGCTGGCTAAAATCTGAGCTGGATACCAATTGGTTGAAATCTGAACTGGATACCAATTGATTGAAAGCGGTATTTGCAATCATTTGATTAAACTCAGAGCTGGACACTAACTGATTAAAATCCGGGCTGGCAAAAAGCTGATTGAATGAAGGATCGGCAACAAGCTGATTGAATTCTGAACTTGCAACTAACTGGCTGAAGTCTGCACTTGCTGCCAATTGGTTGAAGTTATTATTCGCAACAAGCTGGTTAAAGTCTGAGCTGGTTACCAGTTGGTTAAAGTCAGCACTTGCCATCAATTGATTGAAATTGGTGTTTGCAATCAATTGATTGAAAGCAGGATTGGCGGTCAATTGCTGGAAATCAGAGCTCGAAACAAGCTGATAGAAATCAGGGCTGGCAAATAACTGGCTGAAGCCTGGGCTGGCAATCAGGTTTACAAATGTTTCATCACTTGCAATTTTCTGAAGATCACCTGATTCTACAAGACGGTGAAAAGCATCACTCTGAAAAACTTGTTGGTATTGCTCGTCATCAAGAGAGATATCATCCTGGGTTATCTGTGTGCTTCTATACCTGTCTGCCCTTTCCACACCATCAACACCGATTGTACCGGTTACATCGCTTTGCTGTGGCTGAGGATAATCAACAGTAACGACTACTACGATAAGAATTACTGCTGCCAATGCTGCTATGATTGCTGCTGTTTTACCTGAAAATAATTTTAAACCAGGCATATATACCTCCGTATTTATATTATGGATGTTAGTTTTTGTTTTTTGTGTTGAAGCTTTTTGTTGGTTGATTCCTTCTCTTACGTGCAATAAGAGCGATTCAGGAAGTTCAATCTCTGACTTAAGGTTTGTGAGATCACTTGAAATATTCTTCAGATCATTAAAGAGGATACTTGCTTCTTCATTGCTTTTTAGAATTTCTTGTAGTTCACGGCTCTCTTCCGGGGTATTCACCCCATCGATTTCACCGTGTATCAAGTTGATTAATTTGTCGTTCATTTTATTTACCGTTTAATTCATCGGGATTTTTTTCAGTTTCTTACCCTAAGTACACAGTGCCGGAGAAAAAGTTGGTGAGATCTGTAATTTTTTTTGAGAGGCGATATTTGGAGCGAATCATTGAGTGAGTGAAAAGTGAAAAACTGCAGATAGGAAATTGCAGACATGAAGGCAATGAGATAAGTTGCTGATAACAAATTATGATTTTGATTATGGTAAGATTCAATATTTGGCCGAATTTAACTTCGCCCAACAATCACACATTAAAAAGTATGGCAACCCTTGTTAAGCATATTTATAAATAATTAAATTGAGAGACAGTCACCTTTTCTAAGATAGGTTATACCGTGGCCCTCAAGTCGGATTACATCCAACTTTTCATCCCGACACGTTTATCGGGACTGTCGCTCCGCTCCAGCTTTTCAGTTTTTTGAAAAACCTACCTTCCGGTTAATATCTCTCTTAATTTCATCCGGGCACTATAGAGGCGTGATTTTACAGTTTTTTCATCGATTTCCAGAATATCCGCAATCTCCCTGTAACTCAAATCTTCAAAATGCCGCAGGTGTATCACAATCTTCTGGTCACTTGTGAGCATCTCTATTGAGGCATATAACTTCTGATTGCCTTCTTTTTGTTCCAGCTTTGTGTGAGGCGTTTCTGGATGATTATGCTTTGAGGAGAGCAATTCCATTTTTTTGGAACCACGATTGTGATTTAGCGATTCGTTTATGATTATTCTGTATAACCAGCTGTAAAAACGATAATTAACATTATATGTATGCAGCTTTTCCCATGATTTAATAAACCCGTTTTGGGTAACATCTTTAGCTATGTCTGCATCCTGTACAATGCTGAGTGCTGTACGATACATCGCCAGTTGATAACGCATCACCAGTTGGTCGAAAGCACTATTATCCCCGTTTAAGGTCATAGTTACCAGTTCCTGGTCGCTCAAGTCAGCCATAAAGCAGTTTTACCGTAGTTTGTATAAAATAAATAACAGTTTTTAAAATAGTTTTATCACGCAATTAATAAACAAAAAAAGGTAACTGATCAACTGGTTGGGTCTACAATATCAAAAACCTGTTCCAAACGGGTATATTTGAAAATATCACGAACATGCCTATTTAAATTTGTCAATCGAAGAGAAAACCCCTGTTCATTCAAATGCTTATAAGTATTCACAAGAACACTTAACCCCATACTCGAAATATAGTCAAGGCCGGCCATGTCGATTGTAACTGTACCGGAAGGATCCGCAAGTTCTTTTGTAGCCTTATCAGCCTGACTTGCATCAAAACGGCCTGAAAATTTCCATTCGTTATCGTTGATTTTTTCAATAGTCAGCATATTTTAAATATTTTTTACCATCGTAATTTTAGAAATACCCCGTTGATGTTCAAAGCTGATTTCATCCATCATTTGTTTTATGAGATGAATGCCCAATCCCCCAGATTTCTTTTTCTCGACATAGTCTTCAAGATCGAGATCATCGGTTTTAGTTATATCAAATGGATGATCTTCATGATCAATCAGGGATATTATTATTTTATTATCAGCTGTTTTATTAACAGAAATTTGAATTTTGTTTTTCGCGGTTGAATTATGTCTCACCATGTTCATAAAAACCTCCTCAACACACAAATCGATTTCCATCTTCTGGCGGTCGGTGCATCCGAACTCAATTTCTTTTTTCTTTAAAAATTGAAAAACATTCACTAACTCTTCAGTTTTTCTGCTGAATTTCATATTAGAATTCATAAGCAAAATTAACAATGTTGAGTATCTAAACGGGTTTATTTTTCAATGAACAATTATAAATAAATAAATGCCATTTTAGAATAAATTTTATTATAGTTCTTATAAATCACATTTCATAAAAAAAACCTGTTTATGATGTTTGTGTGAAACAGGATGGACAGTGAATAACGAACAGAAACTTTTTTTTGAAAACCCTAATTATCAAAAATTCAATTAATTATGAAATTTAATATTTCCGAGCGTTACAATTGTGTAGTAGTTGAGCTGAAAGGCAAAATTATGGGAGGGCCAGATGCAGACGTTTTTAAAACCGAACTTCAGAAATTGATTGATGCCGGTAAAACCAAGCTGATCATTGATCTTGAGAATGTCAAGTTTATGAATTCGTCCGGCCTTGGAATCTTAATCGGGGGGTTAACAACGATGAGAAAAGCCGGTGGTGACATCAAACTTGCAAATGCAGACAAGCGAATTTCCAGCCTTCTGATGGTTTCCCAGCTTAATACCGTGTTTGATCATCATCTCAGCCTTGATTCAGCAATTAAAGCCTATGATGAAGTGTAACACCATCTCAACTTTACGGTAGCCCCTTCGTAAACTTACAAATCGGCAGGAGTTTGAGGTATGAAATAATCCAAATGGATATCTATAAAATTTCTGAATGCAAATTCCACTGGGAAGATCTGTATGATATAACCTGCCGATACGAAATATTCATGCAACCGTCAGACAGGTTATGATTGGAGAAATAATCTCTCATTATCAAATCATTGAAAAACTTGGCGAAGGTGGCATGGGTGTGGTTTACAAAGCCCGTGATACAAAACTCGGACGCGATGTGGCGCTGAAGTTTCTTTCTTCTCACTTAACAGCCAACGAGCAAGCCAAAAACAGGTTTGTCCGTGAAGCAAGGGCTGCTTCATCGTTAGATCATCCCAATATTTCAGTGATTCACGAAATTGGTGAAACAGATGAAGGACATTCGTTTATTTGTATGGGGTATTATGACGGACAAACCCTGCAGCAGATACTTGAACAAGATCGCCCCGGAACAGATAATGCCATTGCAATTGTTAAACAGATTGCCAATGGTTTGCAGCGTGCTCATGATGCCGGAATCATTCATCGTGATATCAAGCCTGCAAATATTATTGTAACAGATCAGAGTGAAATCAAAATTCTTGATTTCGGTTTGGCAAAATTGGTTAGCGAGACGGGTATTACCGAAACAGGTTCCCGGGGCGGAACATTGGCGTACATGTCGCCGGAGCAGCTTCAGGGAGAAAAGGTCGATTACCGAACAGATCTCTATTCACTGGGAATTCTGATGTATGAAATGTTTAGCGGCAAACGCCCATATCATGAAGAACACTATGCCGCTTTGATGTACTCTATAGTGAATACAGACCCTCCGCCCCCATCTGTTATTAACCGGTCTATACCAAAAGAGCTTGATGAACTAATTCTGAAATTGATTCAGAAGAGTCCCGATCAACGGGTGCAGACTGCCGGAGAAGTTGTTCAGATTCTGGACAATATTGGGAAAAGAAAATCAGAACCCCAACAAGAACAGGCTGCCACATTCGGTAGCTTTATCACCCGTCCCGCAGCTATCATTACTGCACTCATTGCTTTACTTGCTGTTACGGTACTCTCCCTGCCTTATTCCGGGAGGCCACTATTACAATATTTTAACCAAATACAAGCTCCTGAAGAGATTCACCTTGTTGTACTTCCTTTTACCAATGTAGGGGATAATCCTGAAAATAAAGCATTCGTTGACGGCCTGATGGAAACACTAACCAGTTCACTTACATTTATTCAACCTGCTGATGTTTCATATTGGGTAGTTTCTTCGAGTGAAGTACGCAGGCATAACGTTACAAGCGCATCAGATGCTCTCAGAGAATTCAATGCTACAATTGCGGTATATGGCAGTGTCCTCAGACTCGAAAATCAGGTAAGGCTCACAATGAACCTCGTCGATACAAGAACATCCCGGCAGATTATGGCGGATGTGATTACCGTACCATTAGAATCCCTGCCCAGTCTAATGGATAATGCCATTCATACACTGGCACAAATGCTCGAAATAGATTTCATGCCCGAAACCGATATCTTTTATTTAGCCGGCGGTACTGCAAATCCTGCATCATATGAATATTACCTTGAAGGGCGGGGTTTTCTTCAGGATTTTCAAAATATTGAAAATGTTCAACTTGCTATAACACTTTTTGAAAGTGCTGTGGAACGTGACCCGAATTTTGCCTTGGCTTATGCCGGTATGGGTGAAGCATACTGGAGGCTATTTGATGAAACAAGAAATACCGAATGGGTGGACATTGCAGAAGAATTTGCAAACAGGGCACTCGAATTAGAGAATACTCATCCTGCTGTACTGGTAACAATGGGAATGATTCAACTCGGTAGGGGAAATGTGACAGAATCCATTACCTATTATCAAAAGGCGGTTGACCTGAACCCTGCAAACGCGGATGCATATCGAGGCCTATCCGCGGCTTATGAACAGCTTGGATTTGTTAATGAAGCAGAAGAAATCCTGAAAAGAGCTATCCGTCTGCAGCCTACATATTGGGCCGGTTACAACCAATTGGGTGGGTTTTACCTTATGCGTGGCAGATTCGATGAGGCTATAACTCAATATGAAAAAGTTATTGAATTAATTCCGAATAGTAATCGGGGATACAGTAATCTCGGCGCAACATATTTTTTCCTTGAAGATTATCAAGAAGCGATTGAAATATTTAATAGGGCTTTGGAAATTGATCCTGATGATTTCGTGTATTCCAATCTTGCAACCTTATACTTTTATCAATCGGAATATTCAAATGCTGCCGAAATGTATCGCAATGCATTGACATTTAATGATAAGGACCATCGTATTTGGGGAAATTTTGCAACAACCCTCAGGTGGTCCGGTGAGGACAGTGTGAAAGTCCGTCAACATTACCAAACAGCTTTAAAACTTGCACTGGAACAAATAAATGTAAATCCCCGTAATGCTGAATTGCTTGTTTCTATTGCAGGTTATCAGGCCGCTCTAAATGAATTTTCATCCGCAAAATCAAACCTGGAAAATGCACTTGAGATTGCACAAGAAAATACCGACGTTTCAGGCACAGCAGGTAGAATATTTGAAAAAATTGGTGACCGCGAAACCGCTCTTACTCTCATTACCAATGCTCTTAAACAGGGATATGCTTATTCGGAAATTGAAAATGACCCGGATTTAGAAAGTCTTAGAAATGATCCCAGGTTCATTTCTTTTTTAAATGAATATCTGGAGAATTAAAAATTTTAACTTTTAACATTAAACCCAATTTAATGGAGTGAAATGAACAGACAAGAAGAAAACATACCTTTAACTAACCATATCAAAATCGTAAAAAAGGATGCTGCTGATACCACATATAAAGTTGACAATATCTACATTGATAGAAGCATACATGGGAATACAGTTGATATCACATGGCATTCGGATGATACTGAGTTTGAGATATGGTTTCCGGTAGGCCAAAATCCTGTGACCAATTTAATTTTTCTTCGACGATTTACCTTACGATCGAAAGGAAAATCAATTACCAAAAAGTTAAATAATATAAAAAATTTGAAGGCTGGAACCTACTATTATTCAATACATTGTAAGCAGGCTGGCCCTACTGGTTCAATGGCAGAAGGAAATTCACCTCCCAGAATGATTATAAAGTAATCTCCTTTAAATATTGTTACTCAATTATTAAAAGGTTTCAATGTGCATCCAGCCAGTTGTCTGAAATCCCTGAATCGACCTCGAGTGGCACGGAAAGCGGATACGCGTTTTTCATCATTTCTACAATGATGTCCGGCACAGTGTCAGCTTCCGATTGGTAAATTTCAAATACCAGTTCATCATGTACCTGCAATATCATACGTGATTTCAGTTTTTCCTGTGCCAGGTAATTGTGAATTTTTATCATTGCCAGTTTAATGATATCGGCAGCAGTTCCCTGAATAGGCATATTTATGGCTGTACGTTCGGCAAATCCTCGAACATTCCAGTTACGTGAATTAATGTCTGGAATGTATCGTCTTCTTCCCATTAATGTTGCGACGAAGCCGTTATCCCGGGCAAGTTTTATGGTATCTTCGATATATTGCTGAATACCTGGAAAACGCTCAAAATACTGGTCAATCATCACCTTACCTTCTTTGTTGCTGATTCCCAGCCTGGATGCAAGCCCATATGCACTTACGCCATAAGGTATGCCGAAATTCACTTCTTTTGCCTTCCTGCGGTGATCCGGCGTCACCTCTTCAAGTGAATCGAAGCCAAAAATCTCTTTTGCCGTCCTGGCATGTATATCCTCGCCATTTTGAAACGCTTTTATCATATTCTCATCACCCGAAATCGATGCAATAACCCGCAGCTCCACCTGCGAGTAATCAGCGGCCAAAATCCTGTACCCTTTTTCCGCTATAAACGCTTTTCGGATTTCTCTTCCCCTTTGGGTTCGGATAGGAATATTCTGAAGATTGGGATTTGAACTGGAAAGACGTCCGGTTGCAGCTACAGTCTGATTAAAATCAGTATGAATACGTCCGCTTTTGGGGTTTACCAGTTTGGGTAGTGCATCTACATATGTTGAAAGCAATTTACTCAGGCTGCGATAATCAAGAACCAATGATGGCACTTCGTATTCAACCGCCAGTTTCGATAATACATCCTCAGATGTAGAATACTGCCCGGTTTTGGTTTTTTTTCCTGATGGAAGCTTTAATTTATCGAATAGAACAACTCCAAGTTGTTGGGGTGAATTAAGATTGAACTCCTCTCCGGTATTTTCAAAGATTGTTTTTTCAAGCAGTTGAAGATCGGCTGAAAGTTCATATGAGAACGATTCGAGCATGTTGGTATCGATAAATACACCGGTTTTTTCCATTGCTGATAACACCCTGATTAATGGAAATTCCAGCTCTTCAGCTATCATGGAGAGTTCATCTTTTTGAAGCCTTTCCGAAAAGATTTCATACAACCTGTAGGTAACATCAGCATCTTCGCATGCATAATCTTTCACCTTATCATAGGGAAGTTCAGTCATAGTAGTCTGGCTTTTACCCTTCCCGATGATATCTTCTATTGGAACCGGCTCATAGATCAGGTATTTTTTTGCCAGTGAATCCATTTTCAGCCGCTGCGAGCTGTCGATGAGATATCCGGCAACCATCGTGTCAAAAATTGGGCCTTCTACCTTTAAACCTGCATTTTCAAGTATAAGCTGGTCGAATTTAAAATTATGGGCAACTTTGAGTGATTCCCGGTTTTCCATAAGAGGTGTGATCAGATTTCTCACTTCTTCAAAAGGCAATGCGCCTTCAACGTTAACAGGAATGTAAAATGCCGTTTCCGGTTGAGTACTGAGTGCAATTCCCGCCATTGTTGCCGTGAGCGGATCTGTGCCATTCGTCTCCGTGTCGAGGCAAATCACTGCAGCATCTTTTAGTTGAGTAATGACATCGATAATCTCCTCAGCTGTAACCGCGAGCCGATACGATACAGTGTCGGTATCCAGTCTTTTGGCCTTCTCTTTTGTTAGTTCAACATCTCCAAACAAAGCACCCTGCCCGCCGGGTTCAGTTCCAAGATACTTCTGAGTTAATGTCCTGAACTCCATTCGTTTAAAGAAAAGGCCAAGATTATTTTTATCAGGACCATTCCATTTAAAATTATGCCAGTCGGCAACATCAGGCACATCAGTCTTGATGGTTACCATGGTTTTTGCCTGTAATGCCTGTTCAACATTATGGGACAATCCTTCACGGTATCTTTTCGATTTCATCCGAGGTGCTGCATCTATAGCTTTCTCCAGAGAACCGTATTCATTAATAAGATCCGGTGCCCCTTTCTTTCCAATTCCAGGTACACCCGGAATGTTATCAGAAGTATCTCCGATAATAGCGAGCACATCAATCACCTGTTCCGGATAAACACCGAAGTATTCTTTTACACCTTCCCTGTCCACAAGAATAAATCCTCCATTCCTGTTATCTGGCTTAACCATCGTAATATGATCGTCCACAAGCTGCATGAAATCCTTATCCGGAGTAACAAGAAACACATCCACATGTTCTGCCTGCGCATTAAAGGCAATTGTGCCAATGATATCATCTGCTTCGTAACCGTCCTGCTCGATATTCGTGATACCGAACTTCTGCAGCATCTCTTTAATGAGCGGGATTCCAACTCTCAGTTCATCTGGTTGTGGCGGACGATTTGCTTTGTACTCAGAATCAATTTCATGGCGAAAAGTAGGGGCATGCGTATCCCATGCAACTGCTATATGAGTTGGTTCTTCTTCCTCAAGCAGCTTAACCAGAGTATTCGCAAAACCGAGAATTGGCCCGGTTGGTATTCCTTCAGAATTCTTTAGCCTGCTTTTGATAAATGCGAAATGAGCACGGTATGCCAGCGCCATTCCGTCGAGGAGATAAAGTTTTTTCTTTGTCATGTTA
>PWLN01000447.1 GCA_003559375.1 Balneolaceae bacterium
CGGCCAAAATGTTTTGAGACCATCCGAAGGCAGGTTGGGCCGCAGTCCATTTGGTCGTATTGTTTGTAATAGGGGAATTTCTTCATTCAGACAATACGCCTTTAACCTCCTTCAAACTCGATTCGATATTTCACCACCTGCTGCAAACCGGTTTCCTCATCCGTCTCGCGGGTGTACATGTAACCGTTTTTAACCACCTCAATCGGTTCATCCCGCGGCCATTCGAACCGGGTTACCAGTTCACCGGTTTCTTTGAGCACCCACCATTCGTAGATGTCAAAATCTTCGACGATGGTGGAGACCCAGAGGCGGTTATCGTCATCAATGAGCATCTCTTCAATGGCGGGCCAAATTTCGGGCAGATTCTCCGCTTCCCGGATCATCTTTAATGCAACCCCATCTCCCAGCCTTTGCATAT
The DNA here is from genome assembly GCA_003559375.1 of Balneolaceae bacterium. Lineage (GTDB taxonomy): Bacteria > Bacteroidota > Rhodothermia > Balneolales > Balneolaceae > Rhodohalobacter. Next base: position 419 of record PWLN01000447.1, read on the forward strand.
AGTTTGTTTTTTCATAATAATCCAAAATCTCATTTTTGTTAAATGGTATATTTTCAAAGAAATGTTCAACGCTTCGTACATGTTTCCCTTCCATGGTGTATATATCGATATTAAATTTTTTGGAATCATTTACAGCATAGAGGAAATTATCTTTAGAGACAGTCAATAACGATTTTCCAAAAAAGGGAAAGGAATGAATTGCGGTATAATACATATCAGGAAGAATTACTTCAGTAATCAAATTGGTTCTATCCTTCTGTTTTAAAACCGGATCAGAAATTATAGACCCGCTGGTATCCTGAACAACGTAATAGATATAACTTACCTCATCCTGGTATTCATTTGGAGATCGAAGGTATGAGACAAGAAACTTGTCGTCAATTAGTGGATATATCCTTTTAGAATAGTAGCCTTCAGGATAAGATCCATCAAGTTCTTCAATTTCTGCTTTATTCCCGGCAAGGAGATCAATTGTGCGTGAAAAAGTTAAATCTTCCAAAGAGAACTCATGCATTCTGTATGGAAATTGAAGATGCGCATCCGCCTGATCGGTGATATAAAACTGATTGGAATAAATCGTGATTGTAGTATTTGGAGTTATACCCATAAACTCCCCAGGACCTCTCCCCTGATTGCCTAATGATGTGAGATAATTTCCATCATGCTGAAAAACGTGAACGGTTATTTGATTCCTGTCTGTAATAAACACACGGCCGTTCCTATCAACGGTAACAGGCCCCATAATCCCGACAATGACATCATCGGTAGTACCATAGGTTGCCTCTCGTACGAATTGAATCTCGAAGTTTGGCTCCGTTTCTGTCGTTGTTTCATCTATCCCTATTGAATCTGATAGTTGATTGATTTGTCTAGATTCCTTGAGATAATTTGTGGCTTCCCCGCTTTCTCCTTGAGAACATCCTAATAACGGTATAACAAGTATTAGTCCTTTTATTAAGTAAGATAATTTTAACATTAGAGATAAATTAAGAGGATGATCTGATACTATAATTCCAACGTACCTAATGAAAGAATTCACTTATATGTGTTCACGACCCATAAATAGATGGGTCGGGAATTCTGGAGATAACTAAATATCCCTATCCAATTATTAAGGGTTAGGGATAACAAGTAAAACAGGGGCCTCCCTGACCAGGATACCCAGTACCACAAATTTGATAACCTCCTGTTACACAATCATCAGCATAACCTTCACAAGTAGAATTCTGACAACTACAACATCTGATAAAAACACTCCCTCCACTTCCAGCCATAATTTTCTTCATTTCCGAACGGCCTAATACCTGGCCTGCGTTTAATAAATCTCGCATTGTTTTCACCTTTTGGTTTTGTTTTGATTTCAACCTGTTTAATCCCAATTATAGCTGGGAAATGGGGCAGGTTCTTAAACCCCTTTTGCCTGTTCGAACAACGAATCCAGACAAATCTTTCAAAATTTTCATTCTATTATCACTGCCTTCAAGTTTTCTCGGACAATAGAAACTTGCTCACTGAACCCCACAACAAGATACCGAAGGTCCTCCATCCGGTATTGTCCGGGAAGTTGATACCCATTCACAAAAAATGTGGGGGTCCCTTTAATCCCCGCCTTATCAAACCATGCAGTGTGCCGGTCGGTAAGCGTTTCTAGCTCCGAATCGTGTCCATTTGTCTGAAAGGGATATTTCTCCCGAAATGCGTTCAGATCGGCCAGTTCAAACCAATCCTGTAATAGTTTTTCCGTTTGTTCTGTCTGATCATTCGTATTGTAAACCTGTTTCATCCAGTACCCAAGAAAATACCGCCCCGGATCGGTTTCCGGATCATTCCCATTTTTAGAAACAGATAACCGAACCGAAAGGTTTACAATACCCGGAAACCTGCTAACCAGTTGTTTCGCCTTCTCAAACCCATCTTTACACGGACTACATCCCAGACTGGCTGCCATGGTGATGTTCATTGAGGCTTCCGGTTTGCCAATAAGAAGTTCCTGCTCAAACGGAGTACAGTCGGCCTGCGGCTGCTGCAACAGCAGATGCGTAAACACTGCCGGATCGTACTTCACCCGGTTGGCAGCCGCCTCCGCCTGTTCGGCTTCGGTGCCCTCTTTCAGGCGGGTTTTAAAAATAAATACAAGAGAACCGGTGGAAAAAAACAGACCCACAATCAGTCCAACTGCCTGGAGACTTAAATCAGCGAGGTTAAATTCCCCAGCTGCAACGATCGCCCCGAACAGCCCGGCCTGCACCACCAACACCCCCGCCACTAGCAGGCAGAGCCGGCACCAGGTTTTGAACTTCACCCCTTGCAGCCAAAAAGAGTAGGCCACTACCGGCAGCGACAGGACACCGATGGCTGCCAGCA